>NZ_JBRREK010000035.1:0-46525 GCF_056760235.1 Stenotrophomonas sp. STEN018 | reverse complement strand
CCCCCGCCCCCCCCCCCCCCCCCCCCCCCCCCCCCCCCCCCCCCCCCACCCCCCCCCCGTGTGGGGGGGGGCCCCCCCCCCCCCAAGCCGGTGAATCATCAGATGGCATAGATACCAAGGGCCTCAGCACCTACAGCTTCGCGGCTTACGCCGCTCCCACAAAACAGCGATGCCAGCGCAGTATTGGCTCCGGCGGTGTGAAGCGCGTAGTGAGTGAACATCACTAGCCCTTCAATGAGGCATCTTCCGCATCGCGCTGGCGCTCATCGAAATCAGAGCGCGCCTGATCCATCTGCGGCTGGTGCGCCCATGCCCACTGCAGCAAGGCATCCACCGGTTGCAGCAGGGATTTCCCCAGTTCAGTCAACGCGTAGTCCACCTGCGGCGGCACGGTCGGGTAGACGCTGCGGCTGACCAGACCATCACGCTCCAGGCCGCGCAGCGTACGCGCCAGCATGCGCGGCGACACACCGCTCAGCTCGCGCCGCAGCTGATTGAAACGGCGGGGTTGTTCGCGCAATGCGATTACCGCCAACAGACTCCATTTCTCGCCGACGCGGTCCAGCAGCAGCAGCCTCTGTTGGCAATACGCGGCGTCTTCACCTGCCGCTGGGCCAGTATCACCGGTGTGAGTTGCTGTCATCGGCGTGCCTCCTTGTGGCCTAGAACCGCGCACCCATCAATAGAGCATGTCGACGCAGGCGGGCGCCAGCCCAGCAACGCGGCCCCAACAACCAAGGAGTTACCGATGTCCAACCTGATCCTCCGCAATGAGCCGCTGGGCCGTCCGTGGCCGGGCACCGATCCGTTCCTGTTCTGCGCCCATCATCTGGACCAGTACCCGCAGGCCACCGCCGAGCAGGGTGTAGACATGCGTCAGCTGGGCGGCCGCGAGCTTGGCCATGACTTCAGCGGCAAGGACGGCTTCAGCATGTACCACGGGGTCAACGTACCGGGCTTCCCTGCGCATCCGCACCGTGGCTTTGAAACCATCACCATCGTGCCGCAAGGTTTGGTGGACCACGCCGATTCGCTGGGGGCGACCGCACGTTACGGCGATGGCGACGTGCAATGGCTTACCGCCGGTGGCGGCACCCAGCATTCGGAGATGTTCCCGCTACGTTCGCGCGAACACGGCAACCCACTGGATCTGTATCAGATCTGGCTGAACCTGCCACCGCAAAGCAAGATGGCTGATCCGGAATTCGTGATGCTGTGGGGCGAGAACATCCCCAAGTACCGCATCGACGGTGTCGAGGTGAAGGTGATCGCCGGGCGTTATGTCCCGCAGGAAGCCGGCCACCCTGAGTTGGTGCCGCTGGCCCTGGGGCGCAGTTCCTGGGCGGCCAATCCGCAAGCCGATGTCGCGGTTTGGCAGATCACCTTGCAGCCGGGTGCCTCGGTGACCTTGGCGCCAGCGAGCGGGCAAGGCACGCGACGCACGCTGTACTTCCACGACGGTAAGCAGCTGCAGCTGAATGGTGATGCGATCAGCGGGCCACGCTTGCTGGAAGTGACCGCCGGCAGTGCCTTGCCGCTGCACAACAGCGGCGATGACGTGGTACAGATCCTGTTGTTGCAGGGCGTGCCGATCGGCGCGCCGGTGGTGGCGTATGGCCCATTCGTGATGAACACCGCCGAGGAGATCGAGCAAGCGCGGCGCGATTATGGCCGTACCCAGTTTGGTGGCTGGCCGTGGTCCAGTCATGGACCGGTGCATCCTGCTGGGCAGGGGCGGTTTGCCAAGCATCCGGGGAGCGATGAGATTGAGTTGCCGCCTGTGAAGTAAGGGGTTCGAACGAGCGTGCCGCTTGCAACGGCGTGTAGCCCGGGTATGGATCTGGAGCAAGAGCAAGAGCAACAGCACCCCTCCCAACCCTCCCCTTCGCCTGCGGCGAAAGGGAGGGCTCCAAAAAAAGCAGAAAGGGCGCCGTAAGGCGCCCTTTCTGTTTCCAACCATTGCGTGGATCAGGCGGCGACGACGCGCACCATTTCCAGACACTTGTTGGAGTAGCCCCACTCGTTGTCGTACCAGCTGACCAGCTTGACGAAGGTGCTGTCCAAGGCGATACCGGCTTCGGCGTCGAACACGGAGGTGTGGGTCTCGCCGCGGAAGTCGGTGGCAACCACCTTGTCTTCGGTGTAACCGAGGATGCCCTTCAGCGCGCCTTCGCTCTGTGCCTTCACTTCGGCGCAGATTTCAGCGTAGGTGGCTTCCTTCTCCAGCTCGACGGTCAGGTCGACCACCGACACGTCCGAGGTCGGCACGCGGAAGCTCATGCCGGTCAGCTTCTTGTTCAATTCCGGGATCACCACGCCCACGGCCTTGGCTGCGCCGGTGGAGGACGGAATGATGTTCTCCAGGATGCCGCGGCCGCCGCGCCAATCCTTGTTGGATGGGCCATCAACGGTCTTCTGCGTAGCAGTGGCAGCGTGCACGGTGGTCATCAGGCCACGCTTGATGCCCCACTTGTCGTTGATGACCTTGGCCAGCGGGGCCAGGCAGTTGGTGGTGCACGAGGCGTTGGAGACGATGCTCTGGCCGGCGTAGGTCTTGTGGTTCACGCCGAACACGAACATCGGCGTGTCGTCCTTGGACGGGGCCGACAGGATCACCTTCTTGGCGCCCGCGTCCAGATGCTTCTGCGCGCTTTCCTTGGTCAGGAACAGGCCGGTGGACTCGATCACCACGTCCACGCCCACTTCGTCCCACTTCAGGTTGGCCGGGTCGCGCTCCTGGGTCAGGCGGATCTTCTTGCCGTTGACCAGCAGGTCGCTGCCCGACACTTCCACGTCCGCCTTGAAACGGCCATGCACGGAGTCGTACTTGAGCATGTAGGCCAGGTAATCCGGCTCCAGCAGATCATTGATGGCCACGATCTCGATGTCGTTGCCGAAGTTCAACACTGCCGAACGCAGCACATTGCGCCCGATGCGACCGAAACCGTTGATGCCGACCTTGATTGCCATGTTCACAAGCTCCTGCAGCCGCAAAGCCGTTGCGGCGGGGTGGAAAGGGGATGCCATTCTAGCAGGACCCATGCCCACCCCGTGGGCACCCGCAGCTGAGCGCCAGCTGAGCGCAAACCGGTGTTTGATCAGGATCAAAGCGTCCCCCGGGTGCCATGCGGACACTGGTGCCACCTCCACCAAGTAACGGAATTACACATGCGCAAGACCTCCGCCCTGCTGCTCTCCGCCATGGCCGCCGCCGTGGCCCTGGCTGCCGCCGCCCCCGCCATGGCCCAGTCCAAGGGCGATTGGACCTTGGGCGTCGGTGTCCACGCGGTTGACCCGAAGTCCGATGCCGGCGATCTGAATGGCGCCGCGCTGGGCCTGGGCAAGCTGTCCACCAAGGTCGACAGCGACGTCAAGCCGACCGTCACCTTTGAATACTTCGTCGCCGACAACATCGGTATCGAAGTGCTGGCAGCGCTGCCGTTCAAGCACGACGTCAGCATCGACGGCGTCGGCAAGGTCGGCGAAACCAAGCAGCTGCCGCCGGTGGTCTCGCTGCAGTACCACTTCACCAACAGCAGCAAGGTCACCCCGTTCGTCGGCCTGGGCGTGAACTACACCAAGTTCTTCAGCACCGACAGCAAGGGCGCGCTGGCTGGCACCAAGCTGAAGCTGGAAGATTCGTGGGGCCTGGCCGCACATGCGGGCCTGGACTTCGCCGTCAGCGACAAGGGCGCGCTACGCGTTGACATGCGCTGGGCCGATATCGACACCAAGGTGAAGGTCAACGGCAACAAGCTGGGCACCGCCAAGATCGATCCGCTGGTGTACGGCGTGGCTTACGTCTTCAAGTTCTGAACCGCACCGCGGTTATTGGGTAGCTACGACACTACCCTCCCCCCAAGCGAGCACGTCCCCGGCCACAAGCGGGGGCGTGTTTCGCCATCTGGCGCACGCAGCTGAGACCAGCACAGCCGTTACAATGGCGGCATGAACAAGCTCCACCGCCTCCTGATGCCAGCATTCGGCATCGCAATCGCTGTCTCCGCAACCCTCCCCGGCCAGGCACTGGCATGGGGCGCGCAAGGCCACCGTCTGGTCGCACGCATTGCCGAAAACCGCCTGGACCCTGCCGCCAAGGCTGAAGTCGAGCGCCTGCTGGCAAGCGAACCCGGCGCCACCCTCAGCAGCATCGCGCCCTGGGCCGACCAGCTGCGCGCCAACGACCCCGATCTGGGCAAGAAGTCGGCTGGCTGGCACTACGTCAACATGGCCGAGGACGGCTGCATCTTCTCCCCGCCCAAGCACTGCCCTGACGGCAACTGCGTGGTGGGTGCCCTGCAGCAACAAAGTGAGATTCTGGCCAACCGCCAGCTCAGCGACGCCGAACGCCTGCAGGCACTCAAGTTCGTCGTGCACCTGGTCGGTGACCTGCACCAACCACTGCATGCCGGCTACGGCCATGATCGCGGCGGCAACAACTACCAGCTGCAGTTCAACGGCCGCGGCACCAACCTACACTCGGTCTGGGACAGCGGCATGTTCTATCCGCTGCAGCTGAATGATGACCAGTTCCTGCAACGTCTGCAGGCGCTGCCGGCCCCCACCGGGGTGCACTCACCAGACCTGCAGCGCGATCCCCCCTTGTGGGCCGAGCAGACCTGCCGCATCGCCACCCGCAAAGGCCTGTACCCGAGCGGTCACAAGATCGACGAGCGCTACACCGCCGTGTGGGAGCCGGTTGCCGAGGCCCAACTTCGTCTGGGCGGTGAACAGTTGGCTGCCTTGTTGAACCAGCTGCTCGATACTCCCTGAGCAATCAACGCGCCTGCACCAAGGGCAGGCGCATGTTCAGTGCAAGGCGTCCTCGCGCCGCACCATTGCCCTGCCCTCGATCACTTCGAAGGTGAAGGCGTAGGCCAGGGTTACCGGCACTACCTCGATACGTGAGGCGTTGCTGCAGTCCCCGTTCGACGGCGCCTGCACACCCGCAGCGTAATGACAGACCGCAGCTGGCTCGAACGACCATCCTGCGGTGGCTGTCAGCGCAGCCTGCAGTAGACCCGCATTGCCCGCATCACTTCCCGCGCCGCAAGCCGAGTGCGCCAACAGTGGCGCGCTACGTTCCACCCGCCCCTGCGCATCGAGGATGACATTCACGCATACCGTTGTGGCGGCCAGCGAACGTTTGGCGTACTCCGACGGCAACACCGGGTCAGCGGCACTTATCGCAACCGGCATGCGGAAGCTTTCCGTCGCCGCCAGCTGATACGGCTGTATCTCGCCTGCGCCGCCAGCAGATTCCGGCGTCAGCATCTGCCGGTGCTGATTGAGGTTGAAACTGCTGCTCACCTGCTCTTTCGCCGGCTGCGTCGCACAGCCGGCAAGCATCAGCGCTGCCAGCACCACAGCATGCCCGCGCACCTCAGCCCCTGCTCTGGGTTTCGGTGTATTCCATCTCCTCATCATCCATATCAAACGAGATCGGTACCCGGATGACGCCGGCAACTGGCTTGCCGTCCTTCATCGCCGGGGTGAACCGCCACTGCTTTGCAGCGGCAATCGACGTCGCCTCGAACACCCCCTTGGGATGCGCCTCGGTAACGACCACGTCGGTTGCCCGGCCCTCGGCGTCCACCGCGATACGCAGCACCACCTTGCCCGTGGTGCGACTGTCCATCGCATCGCGCGGATAGCTGGGCGGCGGCATCCGTCCGGCACTCAGCAAGGCAACCTGCTCGGCCTTGCCGGAAGCTGCCGATACGATGGCCGGATCACCAGCGGCCAGAACGACCGATCGCAGCTCCAGCACCCAGGTCGAGCGCCCGTCGGCGGTGGACACTTCGACGCCTGCCGCCACATCGGGCTTGATCAGCAAGGTCGGCGACGAGATCAGATCCCCGTTCGCCTTCAACGTGCCTTTCAGCGTGAGCATGCCGTCGGCAGCAGGCTGCAAGGTGAACTCCGCGGCCCACTGCACGCCCTTGTCCGAGCTGGCGCTGAAGGAGAAAGGCGTGCCCGCCGACTGCTGCAGCTCGAAGCGCTGTTTGGTGCCTTCCAGCGTAGCCGACACGAAGGTTGCATATACCGTGCCCTTGCCGGTCGTTGTGGATGTCGATGAAGAAGAAGACGATGTCGACGTGGAGGTGGATACCGCCTTGCCCGGCTGCGCGGCCCAGGCGGCATAGCCGCAAGCGGACGACAAGCCCAACGACAGCACCAACATGGCACACCACTGCTTCCTGCCCGGTACGGGACGCTTCAACATGGCAATACGCTCCTTCAATGGATGATGGTTCTGCCAGTGACACCCCACCGGCAACGGGGACGCGGCCAGCCCGGTCTTGAGCATGGCCTCGCCGTAACTGCGGCGTGCGCCCGACACCTGCGCAATCACACGTTCATCGCAGGACAACTCCTGGTCTTCACGGCAACAGCGCAGGGCGAACAACAACAGTGGGTTGAACCAATACAGGCACTGCAGCAGTGCCAACAAGGCGTTGATCGCGATGTCGCCACGTTGCAGATGCACGCGCTCGTGCAACAGCACCAAGTGCTGCTCGACCGGGAGATAGCGTTGTTCGAAGCCAGCCGGCAACACGATCCGCGGACGCAGCAATCCCATAGCCGCAGGCAAGCCCGCCACTGCCTGTGCCTGCCATAGCCCGTCATCGCGTTGGCTGAGCCGCCCCAATCCACGCTGGAAATTCCGCTGCTGGCGATACAAGCGCACTGCCATCAGCAGCACCCCGGCCAACCATGCACAGCACAGCCACAACGGCCAATGCGCAATCACGGCGGGCCCGGCAACCACCGCCTGCCCAACCTGCACCGCGACCTCACTGACCCGCATCGGTACTGCCGCAAGCTGCGGTGCAGGCAGCAGCACCGACAGCAGCGTCGCCGGCAACAACAGCCACAGCAGATAGGCAGCGCTTGCCCCTAGCCAACGCCGCAGCGGACGGCGCAGGATCAGCACCAGTGCAACAGCCGCACTGCTCGCCAAGGTGGTCTTCAGCAGCAGTGCCAGGATCTCAGTGCTGGTCATCGTCGAGCCCCTCCAGCAGTTTGCGCAGCTCGGCCACGTCCTCGCGACTGAGCCGCTGATGCTGGCTGAAATGGGCCACCAAAGGCGCGACCCGACCATCGAACAGGCGCTCGATCAGGCTGCTGCTCTCCTCCAGCAACCAGGCATCGCGCTGCACCAGCGGCGTGTACAGAAAACGCCGGCCCTCTTTGGCCGCGCTGATCGCGGCCTTGTTGAGCAGGCGGTTGAGCAGGGTCTTGACCGTGGCCTCGGCCCATTCATTGCCACCGGGCAGGCGCGCGATCACCTCATCTGCGGACAGCGGGTGCTGGCTCCACAACACCTCCATGACTACCGCTTCGGCCTCGCTGATCCGGATCATCGTTTACGCCTGTAATTTTTTACGATTACACGAGTAAACGAAAGCCCTGTCAAGCCCTCACCAAGTGATTCAGGGCGGTCATGCTGTAATGCCAGCACCCCCGCAGATACCGGACACCATGCCCCATCACGTGACCGACCTCGACGCCGCCGTGGACTGGCTGCTGCGCAATACCCAAGGCCCACTGCGCATCGGCGCACCATTGGCACTGGGCAAACCTCATCGTTTGCTCAATGCCTTGTACGCGCGCATCGAAAACGACCCGGCGCGGCCGCTGCAGCTGTACACCGCGCTGTCGCTGAATCCGCCGCAAGCCAAAGGCGATGGTTTGGAGGCGCGCTTCATGCGCCCGTTCGTCGAGCGCCACTTCGGCAGCGATTTCCCACGCCTTGCCTATTCCGATGCCATCGCCCGTGATGCGTTGCCCGCGCACGTGCAGGTGGAAGAGTTCTACATGCAGTCCGGCGCGCTGCTGCGTTCGTCGCAGGCGCAGCGTTACTACACCAGCCTCAACTACACGCATGCCGCCGATGCCGTGGCGCAACGTGCACCGAACGCAATCGTGCAGAAGGTGGCCTACCGCGAAGGCAGCAATCAGCTATCGCTGTCGTGCAACAACGACATCACCCAGGACACGCTCGACGCCATCGCCGCGCGCGGTCTGCCCAAGCCTTTGCTGATTGCCGAGATTGATCCGCAATTGCCGTGGCTGGGCGGCACCGCTGCCGTCGATCCGGATTTCTTCGACCTGGTGATCACCCCGCCCGGCCCCTATCCGCAGCTGTTCGGCCTGCCCCGGCAACCCGTCAGCGACGCCGACTACGCCATCGGCCTGTATGCCAGCACCCTGGTACGCGATGGCGGCACCTTGCAGATTGGCATCGGCACGCTTGCCGACGCGCTCAGCCATGCGCTGGTGCTGCGGCACACCGATAACGCGCGCTACCGCCAGATTCTGCACGCACTGGACCCACAACTCGCCGAACACCCGCTGGTGCACGAAGCCGGCGGGCTGGGGCCGTTCGAGATCGGCCTGTACGGCTGCAGCGAGATGCTCAACGAAGGCTTCCGCAAGCTGGTGCAGACCGGCGTGATCTGGCGCAAGGTGCACGATGATCTCGACCTGATGCAACGTTTGGCCGACGGCACCGCCAGCAATGGTGACCGCGGCCGTCTGGCACGCGAAGGCGAGTACCTGCATGGCGCCTTCTACCTGGGTTCGCCCGAGTTCTACAGCTGGCTGCGCAACCTGCCCGAGGCCGAACGCAGCGCCATCGGCATGCGCCGCATCAGCGAGATCAACCAACTCTACGGCGGCAACGAAACATTGGAACGCCTGCAACGCCGCGATGCGCGCTTCTTCAACTCCTGCATGATTGCCAGCGCGCTCGGCGCGGCGGCATCGGATGCACTGGAGGATGGCCGCGTGGTCTCCGGCGTCGGCGGCCAGTACAACTTCGTGGCAATGGCACATGCCCTGCCCGATGCACGCAGCATCCTGATGTTCCGCGCGACCCGCGAAGATGCTGGCAAGCCGCAATCCAATGTGCGTTGGAACTACGGCCACACCACCATTCCGCGGCATCTGCGCGACGTATTCGTCAACGAATACGGCATCGCCGATCTGCGCAACATGACCGACGAAGACTGCGTCATCGCGATGACCAGCATCACCGATGCGGCATTCCAGCCTGCATTGCTGGAGCAAGCCAAGGCGTCGAAAAAACTCGCAGCCGGTTTCAGCGCGCCGCCACACTGGCAGCAGAACCGCGGCGACGTGCTTCGCGCAAAACTAGCCCCGTTCCGCGCTGATGGCAGCCTGCCGGATTATCCGCTTGGCAGTGATTTCGATGCTGTCGAACAAGATCTGGTGCGGGCCTTGGGTTGGTTGAAGTCTGCGACTGCGACGCCGATGGGCAAGCTGCGCACCGTGCTGGCGGCAATGCGCCAGCCGGTTGCCGAGAACGATGCGATGTACATGCAGCGGATGGGGCTGGAGCGTCCGGCCAGTTTTGGCGAGCGGCTAAATGCCGGGTTGTTGCGGGTTGGTCTGGCGCGGAGTGCGGGGAAAGTTTGATGGTGTGCATCGCCACCTGATCGCACGCTAAGAAAGCCGGTTTTGTGGGAGCGGCGTAAGCCGCGAAGCTGACAACCTGTGAAGGCGTCGTCGGTTCCAACACCGGGCAAGCCCCTGCCGAGCATGGCTCGGCACTACCTGCTCCCTCCCTTTCGCGCAGCGAAGGGGAGGGTTGGGGAGGGGTTAGCCTTTTGCTGGGCAAGCCCCTGCCGAGCATGGCTCGGCACTACCGGCCCCCTCCCTTTCGCGCAGCGAAGGGGAGGGTTGGGGAGGGGTTAGCCTTTTGCTGGGCAAGCCCCTTGCCGAGCATGGCTCGGCACTACAGTTGCAGCAAAAAAACAAAGGCCGGGTTTCCCCGGCCTTTGCTCAAGACTTGCGATCGAAAGCTATCAGCCCGCGATCTGCGCCTTGGCTGCTGCCACAACCGCTTCGGTGGTGATGCCGAAGTGCTTGTACAGCTTGTCGGCCGGGGCCGATGCGCCGAAGGTGTCCAGACCGATAACCGCACCGTCCAGGCCCACGTACTGGCGCCAGAAACCGGTGACACCGGCTTCGACAGCCACGCGGTTACGCACGGCGTTCGGCAGCACGGACTCGCGGTAAGCGGCATCCTGGCGATCGAACACGTCAGTGCACGGCATCGACACCACGCGGGTCTTGATGCCGGCAGCGTCCAGCTCGGCCTTGGCGGCCACGGCCAGACCAATTTCCGAACCGGTGCCGATCAGGATCACGTCCGGGGTACCGGCGGCGTCAGCCAACACATAACCACCGCGTTCGATCTGCTGCACCTGCTCAGCCGTACGCGGCTGCGGGGCCAGGTTCTGGCGGCTGAAGATCAGGCAGCTCGGGCCATCCTTGCGGACGATGGCAGCCTTCCAGCTGACCGCCGATTCGGCCGCATCGCAGGGACGCCACACATCGTTGTTGGGGATGTAACGCAGCGAGGACACGTGCTCCACCGGCTGGTGGGTCGGGCCATCTTCGCCCAGGCCGATCGAGTCGTGGGTGAACACGTGGATGACGTGCGCCGGGATCAGCGCGCTCATGCGCAGCGCGTTACGGGCGTAATCGCTGAACACCAGGAAGGTGGCGTCGAACGGCAGGAAACCGCCGTGCAGGGCCAGACCATTGGCAATCGCGCTCATGCCGAACTCACGCACGCCGTAATGCACGTAGTTGGCATGCGGGTCTTCGCCGACCACGGTCTGCGCACCCTTCCACAGGGTCAGGTTGGAACCGGCCAGGTCAGCCGAGCCGCCGATGATTTCCGGCAGCAGCGGCGCGAAGGCCTGGATGGCATTCTGCGAAGCCTTGCGCGAGGCGATGTTCGGCGCTTCTGCCTGCACCTGGGCGATGTAGGCATCGGCCTGGGCAATGAAGTCAGCCGGCAGCTCGCCGTGCGAACGACGGGTCAGCTCGTCGGCATCGGCCGGGAACTGTGCGGCGTACTTGTCGAACAGCTGCTCCCACTCGGCCTGACGCAGCGTGCCGGTGCCGCCAGCGCGCCAGCCGCCATAGATTTCTTCCGGGATCTCGAACGGACCGTACGGCCAGTTCAGCGCCTTGCGGGTGGCTTCCAGTTCGTCCTTGCCCAGCGGTGCGCCGTGGCTGGATTCCTGGCCGGCCTTGTTCGGCGAGCCAAAACCAATGGTGGTCTTGCAGCAGATCAGGGTCGGCTTGTCGAACTGCGACAGCGCCTGTTCGATGCCAGCCTTGATGCTTTCCGGATCGTGGCCGTCGACGCCGCGCACCACGTTCCAGCCATAGGCTTCAAAACGTGCGGGGGTGTTGTCGGTGAACCAGCCTTCCACTTCACCATCAATGGAGATGTTGTTGTCATCCCAGAAGCAGACCAGCTTGCTCAGGCCCCAGGTGCCAGCCAGTGAAGCAGCTTCGTGGGAGATGCCTTCCATCAGGCAGCCGTCGCCCATGAACACCCAGGTGCGATGGTCGACGACTTCGAATTCCGGACGGTTGTAGCGCTGCGACAGCAGCTTTTCAGCCAGCGCGAAACCGACGGCATTGGCCAGACCCTGACCCAGCGGGCCGGTGGTGGTTTCCACGCCCGGGGTTTCATGACGCTCCGGATGGCCGGCAGTGCGGCTGCCCAGCTGGCGGAAAGCCTTCAGTTCTTCGATCGGCAGGTCGTAGCCGCTCAGGTGCAGCAGCGCGTAGTGCAGCATCGAGCCGTGACCGTTGGACAGCACGAAACGGTCGCGGTTGAACCACTTCGGGTTGTTCGGGTTGTGACGGAGATAGTCGTTCCAGAGCACTTCGGCGATATCGGCCATGCCCATCGGCATGCCGGGATGACCGGACTTGGCGGCTTCTACCGCATCAGCGGCAAGGAAACGGATGGCGTTCGCCAACTGGCGGCGGGTGGGCTGCGTCATGGGTCGTCAGAATCAGGAGGCTCCCGCGGAACTGCGGGCGGCCTATTGTCCCACAAGCTACCGCCGGGATCAGTCCGTAAAGGCTGACGATAGTTTGCATTCGTTTCGCCTGAGAGAAATACGCCCCAAGCAAAACGGCCACCCTGTTCAGGGTGGCCGTTTCTCACTGCAACTCGGCAAACAAGCTCACTCCTGCGGGTGATGCCGGCCGACGCTTTCGTCGCTCTCGCCGCGCGCCACCAGGGTGGTCAGGGCCAGGTCGCCGGTCACGTTCAGCGCGGTGCGGCACATGTCCAGGAAGTGGTTCACGCCCAGGATCAGGCCGATACCGGCCGGATTGACGCCGACCATGGCACAGATCAGCGCCACCACCGGCAACGAGCCGGACGGCACACCGGCCGTACCGATGCCACCGAGGATGCAGACCACCATCACCATGAACTGCTGGCCGATGCTCAGGTCCACGCCGAAGAACTGCGCCAGGAAGATCACCGTCACGCCCTCGAACAGCGCGGTGCCGTTCTGGTTGGCGGTGGCACCCACGGTCAGCACGAAGCGCGAAACCTTGTGCGGGAAGCCCATCTGGTCAGCCACGCGCAGCGCGGTCGGCAGGGTCGCGTTGGACGAGGCAGTGGAGAACGCCATCACCGTGGCTTCCTGGGTCTCACGGAAGAACTTGATCGGCGAACGCCCGGCCAGCTTCACCGCGATGCCGTAGCTGACGAACATGTGCACCGCCAGCGCCAGCACCACCACGCCCACATAGGCACCGAGCTTGACCAGCAGGTCGAAGCCGAAAATGGCGGCCAGATTGAACATGAAGCAGGCCACCGCGTACGGCGCCAGACGGATGACCAGGTTGATCAGGGTCATCGAGATCTCGAACAGACCCTCGATGGCCTTGCGCAGCGTGGCCACTTTTTCGGGCGGCGACAGCACCATGCCGATGCCCATCATCAATGCGAAGAACATCAGCGACAGGATCTTGCCGTTGTCCGATGCCGCATCGAGCACGTTGTTGGGCACGATCGACAGCAACATGTCCAGGCCCTTGGGCGCGGTGCCCGCACCGGCCACGATCGCCTGGCTGCGCTCGGCATTCTCGGCCAACAGCTTGGCGGCCACATTCGGGTCAACACCGGCACCGGGCTGGAACAGATTGACCAGCACCAGGCCGATCAATACCGCTACACCAGACAGCACGATGGTGTAGGCCAGCGACTTCCAGCCGATACGCCCCAGCGAGCGGATGTCCCCCATCTCCGAGACGCCCATCACCAGTGCCGAGAAGATCAGCGGCACGATCAGCATGAAGATCAGGCTCAGGAACAGCCCGGAAACCGGCGTGGTCAGATAAGTGGTGACCGTGTGCACCCAAGCCGCGTCAGGGCTGACGAGGTGCACGATCAGGCCCAGCAGCAGACCGAAGCCGAAGCCGATCCCTATCTTCCAGTGGAACGGCATTTTGGCGGTGGTCTTGGCTGCATTGGCCATAAGTGGGTTTCCCTCCAGAGAATGGATCAGCTTAACAGACGATGTACAACCGCCCTTTTCAGCTTTGTCCTGGATAGAGAGGGTCCAACAACGGCTTCTCCGCCACTGCGGTGTGCCGCCACTGCGGGCCGGCTTTGAATACCTCGCGCAACTGGGCGCGCGCGGCGCTCACATCGCCCTCGCCGCCCCAACGCGCCCGCTGCATACGTTGCAGCGCATCGCGCTGTGCCGGGTCATTCAACTTCTGTACCACCGCATCCAGACCATCTACCCCGCCCATCGCAGCAAGGATACTTGCCACCTCGTCCAGACTGCCAGCATCCAAGGCGCGGCGCAGGTCCGCGTTGCTGTAGCGCGAAGCACTGCTGGCAGCTTGCTGTGCATGCTCGCTGCGGGTCACCGTTGCGCTGCGCCGGCGCGACAATCCCCATATCAACGTGGCCAGCCACAGCAACGCAAAACCGGCCGCCAGCGCTGGCCATAGCCACGTGCTCGCCACGTCCTGCGAAGCCGCCAAGGCATTGCCTGCGGGCAGTGCAGCAGACCCGGTCACTGGCGGCTGCACAAGCGGTGGCGCGACCATGCCGGTCGTGCTGCCCTGGGCAACCTGCAATGACAGCGCCGGCAGCGAGGTGGTGCGTGCCTGCCCTGCAGCCACATCCCACCATTGCATCTGGATACCCGGCACGGTCAGCGCACCGGCCTGCTGCGGCACGATCGAATAGCGGCGGGTCAATTTCAATTGCGGACTGGAACCACTGAAGGTCTCGTCGTATTGCGGCGGCTCGGCAAACACCTGCGCGCTGTCACCCAACGACGGCACCGGCAGTTCCGGGAACTGTGCCTTGGTGGCACCACTGGCGATTGCCTCCACTTCGATGGTGATGGCTTCACCGGTACGCCCGCTGTTGGGCGCCGCGGTATAGCGCAGTTGCAGGTTTTTCAGCGGCAGCCAGGGTTGCGGTGCATCAGCAGGTGTCGCCCGCACCTGCAAGGTCTGGTCGGGGCCACGGGCGCTGAGCTGGCCGTTGTCACGACCGAAGAAATCATCAAAAAAACCGCCCGCGCCCTGCCCGCTGAAACGTGCACCGGCCAGTTGCAACGGGCCGCTGCGCTCGGGAATCAGCAGGAAGCGACGCTCGACCACGTTGTAGCGGCGTCCGCCCACTTCACGCACGGAGGTGCGGTCGTCACCTATGCGCTGCAATGAGGCCGCCGCTGGTGTATCCAGCACCAGCTCGCCGGAGGCCAGCTGGGTAGCGAAGTACAGCCGCACCACCACCCCCACGCTCTGCTGCACGTAGGGTTGTTTGTCATCCACCTCGGTTTCGATGAAGGCCACCGCATTGCCGTCACGACTGGCGACCGGGGCCTCGTCAACCTTCACCAGCAAGGGCGTGGTGCTGCCGCCACCCACGCGCAGCGCCGGGATATCGAGCATGCCGGTGCGGCGCGGCGCCAGCGCAACTGCGTACTGGGCGTAGTTGCGCGAGGCGCCACCGCCCATCTGCAACTGGCGGCTGCTGCTCTGCGCACCGATCACGAAGTCTGCTTCCAACGGCGCATAGTCCGGGCTGCCGGACTGGTCGGTCTCGATGGTCAGGGTGACCGACTCACCTTGCTTGATGCTGTCGCGATCCAGCCAGGCCCGGGTCTGTGCCTGCAGCAGGCCAGTGAAGGCCAGCAGGCCCAGCAACAGCCATAGCTGCATGACCTTGCCTGTGTGCATCTTTTTCATCGTTTTTCCCGCATCCGTCGCTCGTATTCGAGCTGGAATTTCGCTTTCAACAAATTGCCTGGCTCATCCGGCACGCGCTGCATCCAGGCCTCCACGGCCTGCTGCTGCTCACGCTGCGCAGGTGTCATCGCCGCTTGCGCAGCGGCGTTCTGCTGCTCGCCTTCGCGCGCCTGCTGCTGACCCATGGCCTCGGCCATGCGCTGGCGCTGGGCTTGATCCGCCTGCTGCTGTTTCCCGGCATCTTCGCTCTGTGGCGGCTGCTGCCCGCCCTTGTTCGGCGACGACTCTCCGTCCTTGGCCTGGTTCTGCTCAGCCGGCGGCTGGCCCTGCTGCGACTGCCCCGATTGCTGCCCCTGTTGCGGCTGGCCCTGCTGACCTTGCTGGCTCTGCTGCGAAGGGTTCTGCTGCCCAGGCTGGTCCTTGCCCTGCTGCGGCTTGGATGGATTCTGCTGCTTGCCTTGCTGATCCTGCTGCGACTTGCGCTTGCGCGCGGCATCCACGGCGGCGCGATTGGCCAACGCATCCTGCATGCCCGGATGTGCCTTCAACGCACGGTCGTAGGCGGCGATGGCCTCGTCGTACTTGCCTTGACGAGCAAGCGCATTACCAAGGTTGTACCAGCCCTGATCGTTGTCGATACCTTCGAATTTCTTCTGCGCCGTGGCGAAATCGCCGAGCCGATACGCTTCCACGCCTTCACCCAGACGCTGGTGCTGGCGCTGGTCGGCGCGCTGCCACCAACCGCCCTGCTCAGCCGCATGGGCCGGCTGCAACATCGGCAGCAACAGACATAGCGCGAGCACCGGCATCGCCCGACGCGGGCGACGGAACGCGAACACCGCCAGCAACAGCAACGGTGGCAATAACCAATAGCCCTCGTCCTGCCACTGCTTGCCAGCACTGGCCTGCTGCTCACGATCCTGCGCACCGGCCTGTGGTTCCAGTACACCCAATGCCTGCAGGTCGGCCGAGGTGTTGGCGATGCGCTGATAAGCGCCACCACCAGCTGCTGCCAACGCACGCAGCGAGGTTTCATCCAGGTGCGCCTGTTCAATCGCACCACGCTGGTCGCGATAGGACGCACCCTGCAGGCTACCCAGTCCCAACGCCGAGACCCGGTAACCGGCAGCGCGCAGCTTGGCCGCCTCGGCCAATGCTACTGCATCGGCATGATCACTCAGCAGCAGTATCTCGCCGTTGCGGGCACCGGATCGCTTCAGCAGATCGCCGGCCCAGAGCAGCGCCTTTTCCGCGCGCTGACCATCGGCTGGCATCACTTCCGGCGCCAACGCATCCAGAAACAAAGCGACATTGGCCGCGTCATCGGTCAGTGGTGCCACGGTGAACGGCTCCCAGGCGAAGGCGATCAAGGCCACTTCGCCGCCCTTGCGCTCACGCAGCAAGCTTGCCAGTTTTGCGCGTGCCTGCAGCAAGCGCGACGGCGGCAGATCGGTCGCGCGGATGCTGCTGGACAGGTCCAGCACGATCACCAGCGGTGTCTTCGACTCCCACAACGGCTGCTCCAGTTGACGCCAACTCGGCCCTGCAAGCGTAAGCACCGCCAGTGCCAGGCCGAGCGAGACCACAACGCTACCCCACCAACCGCGCTTGCCGCCGTCGCTCAGCAGCTGCGTCAGCAGATGCGGATCCACCGCCTCCTGCCAACGTGCACTGCGGTGACGCCGCCACCAGCTACCCAGCAAGGCGGCGGGCACCAGCAACAGTGCCCACAGCCACTCCGGGCGTAGAAAATGCAGATCCTGCCAATTGATCATCGCCGCCCCCCCCGCCATGCCAACGCCACCACGCCCAACAACAAGGACAGCGCCAACGGCCAGGGATAGCGTTCGATACGTGGCCGCACTGCAGGCCCCGCGTCTTTCACTGGTTCCAGTCGATCCAACTCGGCGTAGATATTGACCAGCTCATCGGTGTCACGGGCACGGAAGAAACGTCCGCCGGTTTCGCTGGCGACCTTGCTCAAAGTCGCTTCGTCCACCTGGTCATCAGCACCAGGCAGCTGTACGCCGAACAAGGACATGCCACCGCTACCGCCGAAGGCGATGGTGTAGATGCGCACGCCTTCGGCCTTGGCCAGCTCGGCCGCCTTCAACGGCTCCAGCACGCCAGCGGTATTCACGCCGTCGGTCAATACGATCAGTACGCGCTGCCCCTGCGGCTGCTCGCGCAGGCGTTTCACCGACAGCGCAATCGCATCACCCAGTGCGGTCTCACGCCCAGCCAGGCCAACCACGCTGTCGCGTAGTTGATCGCGCACGGTGGCGCGATCAGTGGTCAGCGGCGTCAACGCATAGGCACGCTGGCCAAACACCAACAAACCAATCCGGTCGCCTTCGCGACGCTCAAGGAAATCCGCCAGCACTGCCTTGGCAGCGGTCAGGCGGTCCACTACCTGGCCACCGAGCTGCATATCCGGCTCGCTCATGCTGCCGGACAGGTCCACCGCCAACATCATCTGCCGCGCCTGTCGCGGCGGCTCTATCGGCTCACCCAGCTGCTGCGGACGCGCCACTGCGGCGCACAGGCACAGCCAGGCCAACCACAGCAACAGCGTCTGCAACACCGCACCAGCACGCGAGGGCGCCTGACCCTGCAAACGCGTTGGCTCGTAGGGCACGCGCAGCGCTGCACCACTCTCTTCGCGCAACGGCCACAACAGCATCAACAGCGGCAATGGCAGCGCCAGCCATGCCCACGGCCAGGCAAAATCCGGCAACAGGCCAGCCCAATTGGCAATCATGTCCTGCATCAGCGGCGCCCGGCCATCAATTGCAGAAAGCGGGTGCGCGCCAACTGACAGGCACGTTCGACCTGCGTGCTTTCAAGCTGCGGGCGGAAGCCGCCGTCCAACAACAGGCGTCCCTCGCCACTGCTGAAATCCTCGCCCTTGGGCCCATCCAGGAAACGCAACCAGGCTTCGCCCTGCAACTGCACTGCATGCGGATCAAGCCGCCGCGCCGCACGTCGCAGCAGTTCAGATGCCGCGGCCAGCCGTGCCGGCCCTGGTTGCGCTGCCTGCAGCTGCTGATCGAACAGGCGCATCCACCCCTGCAACCTGCGGCGGCGCAGGAAATAGATCGCAGACATGACAAGCACGACTGCAACAACGGCAGCAATCAGCAGCCACCAACCTGGCGCCAACGGCCACCACCCGGGTGCTGCAGGTAGATGCACGTCGCGCAGCTGCAATTGTGCGGCCATCAACCCACGCTCCGGTTTGGCGCTGCACCCAGCCAGGCATCGCTGGCATCGTCGGTTACCAAGGTACTGACGCGGATACGCCGCCCAGGCAGCTGTCGGCACAAGTCTTCGACCGGGCCGATCAAGGCATCATGCCAAGCCTCGCGTACGCCAGACGAAGTCAGGTCCAGTTGCAGACGACCGGACTGCGTTGCCAACGGCAATACACAGTGCGGTGGCGAGATTTCCAATGGATCGAGCAACAATAGCAACTCCACTTCGACATGCATCGACAGCGCCGACCAGGTTGCAGCCGGTACTGCCTGTGCGCTGGCAGGATCAGCCAATACCACGGCGCGCGCGCCGGGGTGCAATACCCGTGCAGCCTGCTCCAAAGCCAGTTGCAGCCCACCATCATCGGCTGGCCGTTCGCCATACCAGCGCACCAGTGCATCCAATGCCCGCAATACACCACGCGTGCCGCCGGCTGGCGGTACCAAGGCCTGCTGCGGGGATCCACGCAGGGCGGCGATCCTGTCTCCATCACGCAGCGCCGACCACGCGGCCACCGCGCCCGCACGCGCTGCCTGCACCGACTTGAAGCGCACCCGCGTACCGAAGTACAGCGGCGCAGCAGTATCGGCAATCAGCAAGGTGACCCGTTCGCGTTCGGTCTGGAAGGTTTTGGTGTGCGTGGCATCGGTACGCGCGGTCAGTTTCCAGTCGATATGCCGTGCGTCGTCGCCGGGCACGTACTCGCGCGACTCGGCATATTCCATGCCGCGGCCACGCAGCATCGACGCAGCGCGCCCGCTTACCGCGTAGTGCCCGCGGCGGGCCTTGCGGCCGCCCTTGGCAGAGCCGCGCAACGCGATCAGCTCGGCCAGCTGCGGGCGGATGCCGTCCTCGGCATTTGCCGCTGGCAGCGCTTGTTTGGTCACAGGCGCTGTCATCGCCGTACCGAATGCGGGAGTGGCTCAATCACCATTTCAACAACAGCTGCCATCAGCGCCGGCCTCAAGGCAGGGGCACGCAATCAAGCAGCGCCGCCACCAGGCGCTCGCCATCCCAGCCTTCGGCAGCGGCCTCGTAGCTGGGCAGCACGCGATGGCGTAGCACGTCGGCTGCCACGGTGCGGATGTCATCAGGCGTGACATAGTCACGGCCGGCCAACCAGGCGCGCGCACGGGCACAACGTTCCAGCGCGATCGAACCGCGCGGGCTAGCCCCCCAGGCAATACGCTTGGCCAGCTGTGCGTCATACGCACTGGCATCACGTGAAGCCAGCACCAGCGCAATCAAATAGCGCTCCAACTGCGGCGCCATATGCAGCTCCAGCACTTCACGGCGCGCCTGTTCGATCTTCTGCAGCGAGATTTTCTCGATTGTCGCCTGCTGTGGGCGCATCGCCCGCAAGGCGCGCTCACGCGCCAGCCGCAGGATTTCGGTTTCGGCGCTGGCGTCCGGGTAGCCGATGCGCACATGCATCAGGAAACGGTCCAGCTGCGCCTCCGGCAGCGGGAAAGTGCCCTCCTGCTCGATCGGGTTCTGTGTGGCCATCACCAGGAACACGTCAGGCAGCGGATAGGTATTGCGGCCGACTGTCACCTGCCGCTCACCCATTGCTTCGAGCAGGGCCGACTGCACCTTGGCCGGGGCACGGTTGATTTCGTCAGCCAGCAGGATCGGGTGGAAGATCGGCCCGGCCTGGAACTCGAAGCGACCTTCCTGCGAACGCCAGATATCGGTGCCGGTAAGGTCGGCCGGCAGCAGATCCGGGGTGAACTGGATACGCGCAAAGCTGGCATCGATGCGCGAGGCCAGGGCGCGGATGGCAGTGGTCTTGGCCAGGCCGGGTGCGCCCTCCACCAGCAGATGCCCGTCCGCCAACAGCGCGGTCAATAGTCGGTCGATCAACAACGACTGCCCAACGATTTCGCTGGCCAGGGCGTCGCGCAATGCAGTGAATTCCTGATGCAGGCCGTTGTCACGGACCGCAGCATCGTCTTGGTTAGGCAGCTGAGGAGGCAGGTTCATAAGCGCAGTTTGACTGATCTGCGATGAAATGGTTCCAAACGCCTGCCCGGAAACGGAAAAGGGCCGCTTCAAGCGGCCCTCTCCCTAGCTGTATCAAGCGTTTACTGGGCGGCCCTGGCCACGCGCAGGATCTTCGGAGTCACGAACACCAGCAACTCCGCCTTGTCCTTGCTGCGACCACGCTTCTTGAACAGATTGCCAAGGAACGGGATATCGCCCAGGAACGGTACCTTGCTGACGCTCTCCTTATCGGTGAACTCATACACGCCACCAATCACCACGGTCTGGCCATCGTCAACAAGTACAGCGGTATTGATTTCGCGACGATTGATGATCGGAACCACGCCGAAATTGGTCACCGTCAAGTAGCGATCGATCTCGTCCTTCTTCACGTTCATGTTGAGGAAGACACGATTGTCCTGGGTGATGGTCGGGGTGACCTTCAGCTCCAGCAACACTTCCTTGAACTGGACGTTCGGCGTTGCCGCAACACCGCCGGTACCACCGGTAATGGTGACGTAGCCGATTTCCTTACCCTGCTTGATCACGCCTTCGCGCTGATTCGCGGTGACGATACGCGGATTGGAGATGACCTCACCACGACCTTCCTCCTGCAGAGCCGACAACTCGAGATCCAGATTGAAGTTCTTACCCAGCAATGTATAGGCAAGACTGGGAGCAACGCCGGTAGTGAACGTGCCCGCAGGCAGGTTTACATTAAGCCCACGATTTGCAATACCACTACCATTGGCGGTATTACCAATCGTTGCCTGGTTGTCACCGTTGTTGTAATTGCGCTTGCCACCGATACCGAACTTGGCACCCAGATCCCGCGCAAACGTGTCATTGGCGATAACGATACGGCCTTCGATCAGCACCTGGTCAACCGGACGATCGATCACCCCAATCAGCTCGCGCATCTGCGCGACCTTCTTCGGGATATCACTGATCATCAAGGTATTGGTGCGCTCATCTGCAACCAAGCGACCGCGTGGCGACAGGAAGCCATTCTCGTTCTCACTCGAACCACCTGAACCACCAGAACCGCCCGAGTTACCGACACCCTTGGCCTCGGTGATCGCCTTGAAGATGGCGGTGGCGCTGTGGTAGTTGATCTGCACGTAATCGGTGATGAGGTCGGACTTGTTCTCGATCGCGATACGCGCGTCTTCCTTTTCCTGTTCAAACTTGGCCAGCTCGGGCTGCGGTGCGATCCAGACCACACCACCGTCACGGCGCTTGTCCAGGCCCTTGGCACGCAGCACGATGTCCAGTGCCTGGTCCCACGGCACGTTGACCAGGCGCAGGGTCACATTGCCCTGCACCGTATCGGATGCCACTACGTTGAGGTTGGATTCCTCGGCGATCAACTGCAGCACCGTGCGCACCGGCACGTCCTGGAAGTTGAAGGTCACCGGACGCCCGCTGTAACCACGTGCAGCCACCGCGGCAGTTGCCTGCGCGACCGTCTTGGAGGTCACCGCACCGGTAGCCAGTTCGCTCTGCCGCGGAGTGATCTCAACCACGTACTCATTGCCGGTCTGGTAGGCCAGCGAGTCGAATGCGCCATTGGTACTGAGCACCAGCTGCGAACCCTGCCCGGACGGCTTGGCGTCAATGCGCTGTACCGGTGTAGCAAAATCAACCACGTTGAGCGGCCGCTGCAGTTCGGCTGGCAACACGGCGTTGCCAACGTCGATCACGACGTTGTTGCCCTGGTTGCGCAGGTCGGGACTCGCGCCCTGGCCGTCGAACTGCATGATCAATCGCCCCGCGCCATCATCACCGCGTTTGAAGTCGATCTTGGTTACGGAAACCGCCTTCACCGCCTGCTGCGGGGCTGCGGCTGCGCCGCCGACACCCGTAGTAGCAGGCGGTGCTGCGAAGGAAGAGCCGCACACCGCTGCCAACGCCACTCCCAGGGCGCAGACGCGGACCAGTGCATGGCGCCGGATGGGACGCAGGCTCAGGGCTTTGGTAAAAGTCATCGTGCTATCCCCTAATCAATCAACGATCGTCCAGTGCAAGCGAAGCTGGGCGTTCCAGCCAGCCACCTGCACCGTCCGGCACTAGTTCTATCAACTCGATCCCGTCTTCGCGTACACCGGTAACACGGCCATCGCTCTGGCCCATGTACACCCCAGGGCGTACACGGTAAGTGACCTTGTCCGGTCCCATCACCAGTGCCACCGCACCCGCGCCGCTACCGATCGTGCCAACCATGTCCAAGCTGTCGAGCGGGAACCCTTCAAGCGGCTCCTTGCGACGGTTCGGATCCGGCCGCAACTGGCTGTTGCCGTCATCGGACACCCACGCATCACTGAACGGATCGCGCAGGCCCTGAGCGGAGTATTCGAAGGTCTCGAACTGCTGCATCACTGGCAACGGTGACAATGGATCGGCCGGACGTGCGCGCTCGTCGGCAGTCCATTTTTCAAGATTAGGCGCGTCACCAGGCGTACTGGTGATGCCGCGGGCGCAACCGCCCAGCAGTACCACGCACACCACGCCCAAAGCCAGGGAGGAAACACTACGCATGATTACTTCCCTCCTTTTTTCTGAGCATCGGCAGCTGCCTTTTCCTGATCAGCAAGTTCGGTGTCATCCAAATAGCGGTAGGTCTTGACCGTACCGGACAACTCCAGCGCGCCACCAGGCGTAATCACGCCCTGACCGCCCTTGGGCTTCAGATTGATGTCGTGCATGGTCAGGATGACCACGCGCGGCAGCGAGGCCACGCCACTGACGAACGCACCAAACTGGTGGTAGCTGCCTACCAGGCGCAGCGCGATCGGCTTCTCGGCGTAGAACTCTTTCAATGTCTCATCGCCGGGTTTGAACAATTCATTGTTCAGGCCGCTGGACAACGCGGTCTGCGAAACATCAATGATCAAGTCCGGCATCTCGGTCTTGCTGGGCAACTGCCGCAACATCTGCTGCAACACCTGCTCCATCTGTGCCAGTTGCTGCTTCAGCGGCTCCAGATTGACCGCGCGCTTCTGCTCCTTCTCGAAGTCCCCGCGCAGCGTCGCTTCTTTACTGACCAGACCTTCCAGCTCATCCCTCTGCCCACTGATGACCAGCAGGTAGGACAGACCGATGATCAATACCGAGAGCAGCACGCAGAACACGATCTTCGCGTTACGCGGCCAAGCGCCGATGTTATTGAAGTCCAGCTCTTTAGCGTTGAATTTCTTGCTCACGAACGGGCCTCCTTCTGCGCCGGCGCGGCCGGTACTGTGCCGCCCTTGGCCTTCTCAGCCCCGCTGGCAGGCCCCGCCGGGGCTACCGGCTGCGCAGCTGCGGGAGCAACAGGTGCGGTTGCAGCAGGCGCTGTAGCAGCCGGAGCCACTGCTGTACCAGCAGCAGCCGAAGCTGGAGCCGCCGCCGCATCGCCGGTGACCACGACATCAGCACCTTCGGACTTAGCGTCACTGGGTGCCGGCAGCTGTACCTTCAGCGTGAACACGTACGGCAAGGACTTGATGTCGACAACGGCACCGCCCTTTTCCTGCGCATCCTGCGCACGTGCCTCGATGATCGACAGCTCCGGGTTGGTCATCCAGCCAGAATTCTCCAGGTTGCGCATATAGGCACTGACGCGTGCATTGGATTGCGTGCGGCCTTCCAGGGTCAGCGTATCGCCTTCCTGCTTGAGCGCCGTCAGCACCACGCCATCAGGAATCGTGCGCACCAGCGAATCAAACAGGTGCACCATCTGCGAACGCTTGCCCTGCAGTTCCTCGATCACCTTTTTGCGGGCCAGCAGACGATCTTTCTGCTTGTCCAGGCGTTCGATTTCCTTGTTCTGCTCCTTGACCTTGGCGATCTCGGTCTCAAGATACGCATTGCGCTCGTTCTGCCCGCTGATCTGCTGGCTGAAGTAGAACCACAGCAAACCCGACAGCACCACGCCGCTGAGCGCGGCAAAGCCCAGCATCCCGTAGAACTCACGTTGACGCTGTTTGCGGCGCTCCTCGCGCCATGGCAATAGGTTGATCCGTGCCATCAGTCAAACCCCCTCATGGCCAGACCCGTCGCGATCATCAGCGCCGGCGCATCCTGGTTCAGTGCATGCGCCTGGACCTTCGGCCCCAACGTCATCTGCGCCAAGGGGTTGGCAACTGACGTCGCCACGCCAAGCTGCTCTTCGACCATGGTCGGCAAGCCGATCAGGGCAGCACAGCCGCCAGCCAGGACGATGTGGTCAACGCGGTTGAACTCGCTGCCGGCGTAGAAGAACTGCAACAGGCGGCTGATCTGCTGCACCGTCGCTTCCTTGAACGGCTCCAGCACTTCAACCTCGTAACTCTCGGGCAAGCCGCCCTGGCGCTTGGCCAAGCCTGCTTCCTCGTAGCTCAACCCGTAGCGGCGCATCACTTCGTCGGTGAGCTGCTTGCCGCCGAACACCTGTTCGCGGCTGTACAGGCTGCGGCCACCACGCAAGACGTTGAGCGTGGTCATGGTTGCGCCGATGTCGACCAGCGCTACCACCCCATCACTGGGTACAGCCAGCTCGCTGGCGACCAATGCAAAGGCGTTCTCAATAGCGAACGCTTCCACATCCATCACCTTGGCGGTCAGCCCACCCAGCTCCAGCGCGGACTGACGCAGCTCCACGTTCTCAGAGCGCGACGCAGCCAGCAGTACCTGCACCATTTCTGGATTGTTCGGCACTGGGCCCAGTACTTCGAAATCGAGGTTCACTTCGTCGATCGGGTACGGGATGTAGTTCACCGCCTCCAGTTCGACCTGTGCCTCCATGTCGTTCTCGTCCAGATCTGCTGGCATCGGGATCACCTTGGTGATCACCGCAGAACCGGCAACGGCAGCAGCAGCCCCCTTGGCCTTGCTGCCCGAACGCGCAACAGCCCGGCGAATCGCTTCGCCGACTGCTTCGACCTCGACAATGTTCTTCTCCACCACCGCGTTCGGCGGAAGAGGTTCCACGGCGTAATGTTCCACGCGGAAACGATTACCGCTGCGGGAAAGCTGAAGCAGCTTTACCGCAGTCGAACTGATGTCGACACCAATGATTGGTGCCTGACTCTTTGGGATAAGCCCCACGGATTCTCCCCTGCCGACGGGCACTTGGACGCAAGTCTTGCGTCGGCGCATTAATAACGTTTTTTCAGCAAATGGCAACCATCCGGAATGCGAGACGCGATCTGCATCACGCCGCCCAGCTGTATCCCCATTTGCTCTCCCCAGGACGCGGCCCCAGCCGCTCCCCTGCGTAATCTATACTCTGCGGCTACAAAAACCGCAATCGGGACTTCTGGATGCCACGTTTTCGTCGCTGGCTGCGTTGGCTGCTGGCCCTCTTTGTCGCCTTCTCCCTGGTCGGCGCGATCGCCATCGGCTCGCTCTATTACGTTGTCTCGTCCAAGCTCCCGGACGTACAGGCACTGCGCAATGTTGAATTGCAGGAGCCAATGTATGTTTATGATAACGAAGGGAAATTGATGGCGGTATTCGGCGAGACACGCCGTTACCCGGTGCAGATGAAGGACGTTCCGGAGCGCCTGAAGCAGGCTTTCCTGGCCACCGAGGACGCCCGTTTCTACCAACACGACGGCATCGACTACAAGGGTATTGCCCGCGCCGTATGGCTGATCGCACGCACCGGCTCCAAGGACGGTGTACCCGGCGGATCGACCATTACCCAGCAGGTTGCGCGGCAATTCTTCCTCAGCAGTGAGGTCAGCTACACGCGCAAATTCGCCGAAATCCTGCTCGCCCGCAAAATCGAGAGCGAGTTGAGCAAGGACGAGATCTTCGAGCTGTACCTAAACAAGAGCTTTTTTGGCAACCGCGCGTATGGCATCGGTGCCGCCGCCGAGTACTACTACGGCAAGAAGCTGGGCGAGCTCGACCTGGACGAAATGGCCTCGTTGGCCGGCATCCCCAAGTTCCCGTCCAGCGGCAACCCGCTGAGCAACCCCGAACGTGCACGCCAGCGCCGCGACAACTACGTGCTGCAGCGCATGGCAGACCTGGGCTATGTCAGCCAGGCCGAAGCCGATGCGGCCAAGGCTGTGGCCATGCACGCCAGCCCGCACGAGCCGCCGGTGCAGGTCTATGCGCCGTACGTGGCCGAGCTGGTGCGCCAGGAAATGATCGCCAAGTACGGCGGCGACGTGCTCAACAAGGGCTACCACGTCACCACCACCATCAATGGCCAGCTGCAGGAGGCCGCCAACACAGCGGTGCGCGATGGCCTGATCACCTATGACCATCGCCATGGCTGGCACGGCGTGGAACAGCACTTCGACGTCACGGCCGATGCCGACAACACCGCATTGGCCAGGCATATCGCCGGCATTCCCGCACAGTCGGGCATGCAACCTGCGGTGGTTGCGGCTACCCATGCCGACGGCGGCATCACCGTGGTACTGGCCGACCGCAGCGAACTGGTACTGCCAGTTGCGTCCAGCCGCTGGACCAACCGCAGCCCGGCCAAGCTGGTCACCCGCGGCGACATGATCCGCGTGCGGGCCGGTGCGAAGGAAGGCGAGTGGTTGATCGACCAGATTCCACGCGGGCAAGCCGCGCTGGTTTCGGTGGATGCCGAAAGTGGCGCATTGCGCGCCCTGGTCGGCGGTTTCAGCTTTGCCGGCAACAAGTTCAACCGCGCTACCCAGGCGCGCCGCCAGCCTGGCTCCAGCTTCAAGCCGTTCATCTATGCCGCCGCCTTCGACAAGGGCTTCAACCCGGCCTCGATCGTGCTGGATGCGCCCGTGGTGTTCCGCGACCGCCGCGGCAAGACCTGGCAGCCGCAGAACGATGGCGGCGGCTTCCGCGGCCCGATGCGCCTGCGCGAGGCCCTGGTGCAATCGCGCAACCTGGTCTCGGTGCGCCTGCTCGACAGCATGGGCGTGGACTATGCGCGCAAGTACATCAGCGAATTCGGCTTCCAGGAGGCGGAGTTGCCGCCGAACCTGTCGATGTCGCTGGGCACCGCCTCGCTGACCCCGTTGTCGGTGGCGCGTGGCTATGCCGTATTCGCCAACGGCGGCTCGCGCGTGGACACCTGGATCGTCGACGAGATCAAGGACCGCGAAGGCAATGTGATCTTCAAGGAGAACCCGGCCATGGCCTGTCGTGGCTGTGGCGGCACCTCTGCCTCCGGCACGGCCCCCGTCAGCCAGGTGGTGGACGGCTTCAACTTTGGCGCCGAGGCGGCACCCGCCCCAGTCGCCGCCAAGCCCGCCGAGGCCAAGCCTGAGGCCATCGAGCCAGCCAAGCCGGTCAACCCGAACGCCCGCACCGCACCGCGCGCCATCGACGAACGTACCGCTTACCAGCTGGTATCGATGATGCGCGACGTGGTCCAGCGCGGCACCGGCACCGCCGCCAAGGTTCTAGGCCGCGAAGATGTGGGCGGCAAGACCGGCTCCACCAACGACCACCGCGACGCCTGGTTCTCCGGCTTCGGTGGCCCGCTGGCAACCACCGTATGGGTCGGCCGCGACGACTTCCGCTCGCTGGGCTACCGCGAATACGGCGGCAAGGCCGCCCTGCCGATCTGGATCGACTACATGCGTGTCGCGCTGAAGGACGCTCCCATCGCCAAGAACGACCCGCCCTCGGGCATGGTCCAGGCGACGCTGAATGGCGCTGTTGAGTGGGTCAAGACCGAAGACCTGGACCGCGTACAGGACTTCGACTTCGGCCAGCAGAGTCACACCACCGACGACGCGGCCTTCGATATCTTCTGATTCGGCCAACAGGCGGCGGGACGCAAGCCCCGCCGCCTGCCTACAATCGGGCCAGCAACCACGAGGGTAGAGCCCGATGCCGTCATCGCCGCCGCAATCACCTCCCCGCAACAGCCGCGAACGGCAACTGATCGCGCAGGAGGCAGCTCGCCTGATCGCCGAAAGCGGCATCCATGACCTTGAGCACGCGCGCCGCAAGGCAGCCAGCAAACTCGGCATTACCGCCGAAATCCTGTGGCCACGACTAAGTGAGATCGAGCAGGCACTGCGCGAGCACCAATTGCTGTTTGCCTCCAGCAGCCAGCCTGGCGCGTTACGCCTGCATCGTGAGTCGGCATTGCAGGCCATGCAGTTCCTGCAGGCCTTCCAGCCACGCCTGACCGGCGCAGTGTTGAGTGGCCTGGCCGATGGCAACAGCCCGGTCATCCTGCACCTGCACTGCGACGATGCAGATGCCGTGCAGCGCTTTCTGCATGAGCAACGCATCCCGGCCGAAGCACGCGCCTGGCCATTGCGACTGGCCGGCCATCCGTCAAAGCAGCACTACCCCGGCTGCGAGTTCGCCGCTGACGGCATCGCCTTCGAGCTGGTGGTATTGCCAGAGGACGCATTGCGGCAGCCGCCGGTATCTGCCGATGACGGCAAACCACTGCCACGCGCGACGCTGACGCAGCTGAAGCAACTACTGGCCTTGAATTTGTAGGAGGGTCGTAGTGCCGAGCCATGCTCGGCAGAGGCATTCCCGGTAAAGCCCCTACCGAGCATCTCTGCTCTTGTGGGAGCGGCGTAAGCCGCGAAGCTGACCTTGCGCGAAAGCGCGAGAGCCCCCCTCCCCAACCCTCCCCTTGCCTACGGCAAAGGGAGGGAACGATAGTGCCGAGCCATGCTCGGTAGAGGCCTTCCAAGCAACACCTCAGCGTAGTGCCGAGCCATGCTCGGCAGGAGCCTTCCAAGCGACCATCAACGGCGAGGCCGATCACGTGTCTGATCTCAGCCAAACGCCATCTGCGCAATGCAGCTCAATGTAGAAAAGCTTCGACTGGCTCCGGTCGCTGCACCGGCTTCGCGGCTTACGCCGCTCCTACAAGAGCATCTGGCTCATCTTGGCACTAGCGTACGAACAACAAAAAACCCCGCCGAAGCGGGGTTTTCATCGTGATGGAAGCGGCGCATCGCTGCGCCGTTGCCATTACTTGTAATCGCGCACGTCGTGGCCGGTGTAGACCTGGCGCGGACGGCCAATCTTCATTTCCGGATCAACCTGCTGTTCCAGCCAATGCGACACCCAACCAGCGGTGCGGCCCAGGGCGAACATGACCGTGAACATCTCGGTCGGGATGTTCAGTGCCTTGTAGATGATGCCGCTGTAGAAGTCGACGTTCGGGTACAGCTTGCGGGCAACGAAGTACTCGTCCTGCAGCGCAGCCTGTTCCAGCTTGATGGCAACATCCAGCAACGGATCCTGCACGCCGAGCTGACCCAGCACCTGCTTGGTCATCTCACCGATCACCTTGGCGCGCGGGTCGAAGTTCTTGTACACGCGGTGGCCGAAGCCCATCAGACGGAAACCCGAGGTCTTGTCCTTGGCCTTGACCACGGCGGACTCGACGTTGTCAGCCGAGCCGATCTCTTCCAGCATCTTCAGCACGGCTTCGTTGGCGCCGCCATGTGCCGGGCCCCACAGCGCGGTGACGCCAGCGGCGACCGAAGCGTACGGGTTGGCGCCGGTGGAACCGACCAGACGCACGGTCGAGGTCGAGGCGTTCTGCTCGTGGTCGGCATGCAGGATGAACAGCAGGTCCAGTGCCTTGACCACGTCCTTGTTCAGGTCGTACTTGCCGTCGGCCGACTCGAAGGTCTGCTTCAGGAAGCGGCTGACGTAGTCCAGCGAGGTGTCCGGCTTGTTGGCCGGCAAGCCAGCGCCGTGACGGTAGATCAGTGCCGACAAGGTCGGAACCTTGGCGATCAGACGCACCGCAGCCTGGCGGCGCTGTTCGGCGTCATCCAGATCCAGCGAAGCGTGGTACTTGGCCGACAGCTGCGCGATCGAGGCAGCCAGGATCGCCATCGGATGCGCGTCCTTGGCGAAGCTGCCGATCAAGGTGTTGATCGATTCATCAACGCCGGCTTCAGCGGTCAGTTCGGCTTCGAAAGCCTTCAGCTGGTCGGCGCTCGGACGATCGCCATTGATCAGCAGGTAGGCCACTTCGACGAAGCTGGACTTGGCAGCCAGCTGTTCGATCGGATAGCCGCGGTACAACAACACGCCCTTGTCGCCATCGATGTAGGTGATGGCCGACTTGCAGCTTGCAGTGGCGGTATAGCCCGAGTCGTAGGTGAAGAGACCGGTTTCCTTGGTCAGCTTCGAGATATCGACGCAGTTATTGCCCAGCACGGGTTTGACGACAGGCAGAACGACCGACGTATCGCCGGCGTTGAGCGTGACCTGATCAAGATCGGACACAGTGTGCGCTCCTCAAGTGGAAGGCGCCTGTCCTGACGAATGGGGTGCGGGCAGGCGCGTGAAGGAATTCCGCAGTTTTCCACTGCGGTTCCGACGATTATCGCACAGCAGCATTTGCAGATTGCGAAGACAAAAGTCTTATAGCCGGAGTTTCCACGCGACACAGCATCGCGCTGGCACAACGGCCAGATTCTGCAATGGTTCAGCTGTACGGCAAGCAAGACAAAACAACGGCCGCGCAGGGCGCGGCCGTTGTCTGTGCAGCAACAACAGTTCGATTAGCGCGCGTAGCGCTTCTGGAACTTGTCGATGCGGCCGCTGGTATCGATAACCTTGTGCTTGCCCGTGTAGAACGGGTGCGAAGCCGAGGAAATTTCAACCTTGACGAGCGGATATTCTTCGCCGTCTTCCCACTTGACCGTGTCCTTCGAGGACATGGTCGAACGGGTCAGGAACTTGAAATCAGAGGTCACGTCGTGGAAAACGACGTTGTGGTAATCAGGATGGATATCGGCCTTCATGGGGCTCACACCGTATTGTCTGGTGGTCAAGACCGCCATTATAGACACGACCTGCCGCTGCAGGCAAGTCGTGTCTGCTGAACCACTTACCCGGACGGTTACTGGCCGAGCAACGCGCCGCGTACCTGGGCCTCGAAACGGGCCTGGTCATAGCCGATCAGCAACGCCGTATTGTCCGCCGCACCGGTCTGGCGGTTCCAATCCACGATGGTAGCGCCGCGGCTGCGGCTGCCGGTCAGTTCGATCGACAGCGGCCGTTGCTCAACCACGGTGCCGCCTTCCGGCTGCAACGCCCACGCCATCGCCAGTGCATCGGCGGCGTACCAGCGCTCACCGCGGCTGTCTTCCGACCACAACCGGGTCTGACGCGAGATCAACTCGTAGAAGCGGGCCTTGTCGGTGTCTGCTGCCAGCCACTGCTCGACATCGCGATGCATCAGACCGTGGGCGATGGTGGCTTCCCAATCGGCGACTTCGATGAACGGGAACGAGGTGAACACGATGTGCGCCGCTTCCGGATCGAAAGCGATATTGAACTCTGCCGCCGGCGTGATATTGCCGTGGCCGGTGATTGCGCCGCCCATCACCACAAAGCGCTTCACGCGCTGCGGCAGGCTGGGATCCAGCTTCAGGGCGAGCGCGATATTGGTCAACGGGCCGAGCGCTACCAGCAGCAGTTCGCCGGCATATTGGTGCGATAGGCGCAGGATCGCCAAGGCAGCGTGCTCGGCTTCCACCTTGCGCGCAGTCAGCGGCAAGTCGACATCGCCAAAACCGTCGCGGCCATGCACATGCGCGGCATCTTCAGCCGGGTACACCAGCGGATCGGCGGTACCGGCGAATACCGGCACGTCTTCGCGACCAGCCACTTCGCACAGCTTCAGCGCATTGCGTACGGTGTACTCAAGGCCGACATTGCCCGCTGCCACCGTCAACCCGATCACGTCGTGGCGCTCATCGGCAAAGGCCATCAGCAGTGCCAGCGCGTCGTCCACGCCCGGATCAGTATCAATCAGCAACGGTATCTTCTTGCTCATCTTCTGCTTCACTTCTGGTTGGCCATGGAGTCTGTCACGGCCTCCATGACAGTGGAAGCACGCAATCAGGCCGATGCGTAGCGCACAGCGCCACCGATCCAGCGGTTGACGATGCGATCGGCCAGTTCCGGTGCTTCGCTGAGCAGGCGCTCGGCCAGATCGTGCACGGTCGGCAGCAGACCCGCATCACGCGCCAGATCGGCCACCCGGAACGCCGCCAAACCGGTCTGGCGGGTCCCCAACAGTTCGCCAGGACCACGCAACTCCAGGTCCTTCTCGGCGATCAGGAAGCCATCGGAGGTAAGCCGCATGGTTTCCAGACGCTCACGCGCCATCGCCGACAGCGGCGCCTGGTACATCAACACGCAGCTGGACGCGGTAGCACCACGACCAACGCGGCCGCGCAGCTGATGCAGCTGGGCCAGACCCAGACGCTCGGCGTTCTCGATGATCATCAACGAAGCGTTGGGCACGTCGACGCCAACTTCAATCACGGTGGTGGCGACCAGCAGATCGGTTTCGGCCTGCTTGAAAGCGCGCATCGCCGCCTGCTTTTCCGCCGCCTTCATCCGCCCATGCACCAGCCCGATGCGCAACTCAGGCAACTGTGCCGACAGCGCCTCGAACGTGGTCTGTGCCGCCTGCGCATCCATGCGTGCATTGCCCGGGCCAGCCTCTTCTTCACTTTCCTCGATCAGCGTGCAAACCCAGTACACCTGCCGGCCCTGCTGGCAGGCGATGCGGATGCGCTCGACCAGTTCCGGCCGGCGCTCGGCGCTGATGGCGATGGTCTGCACCGGGGTACGCCCCGGCGGCAGTTCGTCGATGGCCGATACATCCAGATCCGAATACGCCGCCATCGCCAAGGTGCGCGGGATCGGCGTGGCGGTCATCACCAGCTGATGCGGCACCACTCCGGCAGTTGCGCCCTTGTCGCGCAGCGCCAAGCGCTGATGCACACCAAAGCGGTGCTGTTCATCGACTATAGCCAGCGCCAGGTCGTTGAACACCACACTGTCCTGCATCAGCGCATGGGTGCCGACCACCACTTGTGCATGGCCGCTGGCCACCTCTTCCAGCACCTTGGCGCGGGCCTTGCCGGTGACCTTGCCGGCCAGCCAGGCCACGCGCACATCCAGCGGCTCCAGCCAACTGCGCAGATTGGTCAGATGCTGCTCGGCCAACAGCTCGGTTGGTGCGGCCAGCGCAACTTGTTTACCGCGCTCCACCGCCAGCATCGCCGCCAGAGCGGCAACGACGGTTTTGCCAGAGCCGACGTCGCCCTGCACCAGTCGCAGCATCGGATGCGCGCGGGCAAGATCCTTGCGGATCTCGTCGAATACGCGTTGTTGCGCACCGGTCAGTTTGAACGGCAAGGAGTCACGCAGCGCCTTGACCAGACCGTCGCGGCCGCGCAGCGACGGCGCACGATGTTGCTGCAAGGCAATGCGCTGACGGCGCAGGCTGAGGTGGTGGGCCAGCAGCTCCTCCATCGCCAAGCGCCGCTGCGCCGGATGCGTACCCGCACCCAGCGCGCCGATGTCGGCATCGGCCGGCGGCCGGTGCATGGTCAGCATCGCCTCGCGCAATGACGGCAAGCCCATGCCGGCAAGCAAGGCCGGCGGCAACAACTCCAATGTAGCCGCATCAGGCAGGCGATCCAGCGCCTGACCGATCAACTTGCGCAGGCTGGCCGGGCCAATACCCTCCACCGCCGGATACACCGGGTCCAATACCGCACCCAGCGCAGCCTCCTCGCCGTCGCCGAGCACGTGATAACTGGGATGCACGATCTCCAGCCCATTCTGGCCCGCGCGCGGCGTGCCATAGGCGCGCAGGCGCCGGCCAACCGCAAACTGCGACACCTGCGCGGCGCGAAAATGGAAGAAGCGCAGCACCAGGGTGGCACCGGAGTCGTCACTGATCGCCACCCGCAGCACCGGCCGGTAGCGGAAACCACGCTCCACCGCTTCCACCCTGCCCTCCACCTGCGCGGCCATACCGGCCTTCAGCGCGCGGATCGGCAGCAGCGTGGTGCGGTCCTCGTAGCGCAGCGGCAGGTGCAGCCACAGATCCTGCAAGGTGGTCAGGCCGCGCGCTTCAAGCTTGGCCGCCACCCGTGGCCCGACCCCGGCCAGACGGCTCAGCGGTTCGGTGGAAAGATCGAGGATGGCGAGGTCACGACGTGCAGACATTGCATAAGGATGCCGTCATGCGCTGAAAACAGAAACCCCGGCGTGCTTTGACGCCGGGGTTTCCTACTCCCCAAGTGCTGATTTACTGCTACTTTGTCGATTGGCGCCTTGGTGCGGCGGGCTGTACGTGGCGAATAGGCCCTCACCCCCAACCCCTCTCCCGCAGGCGGGAGAGGGGAGCTCCTTGCTCTGTTGGCTCTGTTAGAACTTCACTGTCATCTCGAGCCCGTAGGTGCGCGGATCGGTGATGGTTGCGCCGACTACGCCCAGCGGGTCGTGGCCGTAGGTGTTGAGGCCGCGGACGTACTGCTTGTCGAATACGTTGTTGGCGTACAGCGCCCAGTTCCAGTGCTTCAGCGGTGAAGTCCAGCCGACGCGTACGTCGGTGCGCTGTTGCGATTCACCGATGTTGATCACCTTGCTGATGCCGCAATCGCCCTGAAGATCGGAGCCTGCGTTGCAGCGTTGAGCACCGCGGTAGGCGTGGCGCAGCGAGAAGCGCAGCTGGCCGTTGCCGCCAAGATCGGCCACGTACACCGCGCCGGCCGAGGCGCTGAAACGCGGTTCGCCGGTGGGCGCGCCATCCAGATCAACACCCTCCGGCGTCACATAGTTCTTGTACGTGGAATCAATCCATTCGGCCGCTGCATCCAGGGTCAAACCGTCGGTGACCTTCCAGCGCATGTCGAAGTCCACGCCGGTGGCTTCCAGATCGCTGGTGTCGAACACGTAGACCGGGATGTCGACCGGATTGTTCGGATCCGGATCGATCAGGCGGATCGCCTGGCGGTTGTCGTAGCGGTAGTGGAAAGCGGAGACGTTGTACGAGAAGCGATCGAAGCTCTGCTTCAGGCCGATCTCCAGGTTCCACACGTCCTCGTTTTCGAACGCTGGCCCGATCTGCAGCGCGTTGAAGCCACCGGCCTTGTAACCCTTGGCCAGCGAGCCGAATACCATGGTGTCGTCGTTGAGGTGGTAATCGACGACGAAACGCGGGCTCCAGTCACTCCAGCTCTTCTTGTCGCGCACCAGCTTGCCCTTGTTGACCATGGCCGGCGGATCGATGAAGGCCATGTCGAAGGTCAGCAGCTCGCGGGTGATCGGGATGCCCATGCCGGCCAGCGTCTGAAAGAAGCCCAACGCTTCCAGTGCGCCGAGCTTGGCTTCCAGCCCGGGCGCATTGCGCGTCCCATTGAGCCAGGTGAAGTCCTTCTCGTCGCGGGTGTAGCGCAGGCCGAAGGTCAGGTTGAGGCGATCTGTGGCCTTCCAGATCACATCGCCGAAGGCGGCGTATGAGCTGGTGCTCAGCGTATTGCTGAAGCGCTCGTTCCATTTTTCGCCAACCAGCGAAATCGGAATACCGTTCATCTGTGCCAGCATCGAGGTGAAGCCGAACAGGCTGCCATCGGGCGTTGGTGCAATGCCCATGTTGCGCACGATGTTGTCCACTGCCTCGGTATTGGTATTTACCTCACTGGTCTGGCGCGCGTCCTCATTGAAGTAGCTGGCACCGGCCACCCAGTCGAAGCGCTCGTTGCTGCCGGAGAACTTGAACTCCTGGTAGAAGGTCTCGTTGTTCTCGGTGTTCTTCGAGTCTACGTACAGGTCGAAGCGGTTGGTGCCGTCTTCCTCGGTGTGGTTGGTGGAGTCGTACTTGCGCCAGGAACTGGTGGAGGTGAAATTTCCCCACGACAACGCATGATCGATGATCAGCGCAACGCCGTCGAAGGTGCGCCACTCGGCATTGTCGGCATCGCTATAGGTCTTGATCTTGCGCGGGTCCAGATAGTCGTTCGGGTCCACCGGCACGGGCGGTCGCTGCGGGTAAGCCGGCAGCGGCACGATGCCGGTGGTGACGCGGCCATTCTGGTCCAGGCTTTCGTGATCCCAGGTGACATAGGCGGTGGTGTTGTCGCCGAAGCGGGTCTGCCAGGCCGCACGTGTGGCCCAGACGTTCTCCCCGCCCAGATCCTTGCCGGTGGCACCATCCTGGAACCAACCGTCGCTGGTATTGATCAGCGCATTGAAGCGAAATGCCGAGTTGTCACCGGCGGGGATATTCCACATCGCATCGGCGTATTTCTTGCCGTAGTTGCCTACGCGCACGGTGGCGCGCGCCTCGGTTTGCGCCTGCGGGCGGCGGGTCACCAGCGAGATCGCGCCGGCAGCAGTATTGCGACCAAACAAGGTGCCCTGCGGGCCCTTCAGCACTTCGATCCGCTCCACATCGACGAAGGGCAGCAGCACGCCGCCACCACGCCCGCCGTAGACACCATCAACGAAGATGCCTACCGCCGGATCGGTACCGATACCGAAGTCATCGGTCTCCACGCCGCGCAGCCGGAACGAAGGTTGGGTCGGCTGCACCGCGCTGATCACCAGCCCGGGCACCAGCGAGTCGATGTCGCCTAGATTCTCGGCAGCCACGTCGTTGAGCAGGTTCTGGTCGACTACCTGCAGTGCGATTGGTACGTCCTGTATTTCCTGCTGCCGGCTCTGTGCGGTGACGGTGATGCGGTCCAGCGTGGTAGCAGCATCCTCCGTCGCCGACTGCGCCATTGCCGGGGCGCTCGCCCCCAACACCATCAGCCCGGCCATGGCCCGCTGCAACCCAACTACCAGATTCCGTTGCTTCACTCGCATCGCGTTCTCTCCCACGCAGTGAGGTGTATACCGGCGTCAGACCGCCGGCGGTCCCGTATTGCCCGGCTGGCCTTCGCCAGCGGTATCGCAGTTTGTTTGCAGCGCGTTGATCCATTGCCGGATCAGCGCTACGCCTTCTTTGTGTACGACTGCCCGGCCAACCTCGGGCATCATCACCGCCGGGTCATCACTGTCCATGCGGTAGGCGATGATCGAGGCATCGGCATCGCCCGGCAGGATGTCGTAGCGCCGGTTACCGGTACCCTTGCCCGCAGCGATGGGCTGTTTGCACATGCCCAGTTTCAAATGATCCTGGGTGGGCGCATCCAGCCACAGGCCCGAGGTGATGGCCGGGCCGGTGCGGCTATGGCAGTGGCCACAGTTCACGTCCAGATAGGCGCGCGCACGTGCATCCAGCGGCGCGGCGGGATCAGTGGCATCGGCAGCGCGTGGCAACTGCGCCTGCGCAGGCAGGCCATTCAGATAGCCGAGTTTGGCCAGATGCGCGAGCTGGTTGTCGCGCCCGCTGAGGTAGTCGAAATCGCGATTGAGATTGCGGGCCTTGGGGCCGATCGGCAGCAGCTTGCGCGAGCGGTTGTCGGTGATATGGCAACCACCGCACTGGTTCTGGTCCGGCACCTGATAGGCAAATCCCTCGCGCGAGCCATCGGCGGCAACCAGCTCCAGATCCACGCTGGCACCGGTGCGTTGCAAGGTCGCTTCTGTCTGCTGCTGGTTCCACACATAAGGCAGCGCCACCCAGCCTTCCTTGCGGTGGACCAGCAACCGGGTTTCGATCAGCCGTACCTTGGACAGATCCAGGCTTTCTTCGTGCAATGCCGACTGCGACGGCGGCGTACGCGCCACCGACTTGCCATCGGCTGCACCGGTCGCCGGCAGCGGATAGTAGAAGGTCTTGCTGAGAATGGTGCCGACCGGGAAGTCGAAGGCATGCTCGGACTGGTAGCCGGCCGCCTGCCCCTTCGGCATCCACACCGTGCGCAGCTTGTGCGCGTAATCGCTGAACAGCGGCGTGTTCAGGTCATACGGCACCACGCCGTCATTGAGTGACAGCTTGCCATCGCGGATGCGCAGCACATGCCACTCATCCAGCGTCGCCGGCTGGCCCTGCTCGAAGAAATGCACCGCAGCTGGTTTGCCGCAGGCAACCAGCACCAGCAAGGTGCTGACCAAGACAATCACCCGCACCATCAGATTGCGCATGCCCAGGCCTCAACCACGCTTCAGATCGATGGCCGGCAGGCGCGGCAGATCGCACTCGAACGGCTTGGCATCCTTGCTCGGATTCTTGTAACCGCCAGGACCATCGGCGTTGACCACGCCGCTGACGTTGCGCAGGCAGATCTGTGGGCCGACCTTGACCCCGTCCACCATGCGCTCCTTGTTGTAATAGCCATCCCACAGTACGTCGGGGAAGTTGCCGGTCAATCCATACAGCGCCACTTTCAGCGCCTTCAGATCCAGCCCGTCGGGCGAATCACCACCACCGGACAAGGTGTTGTTGTGGATGTAAATACGCTCCGGATACGGATCGAAATTGGCCGAGGCACTGCTGTCCTTGTAGCCGGTGGAATAGACGCTGGAAACAATGATGTTGGTGGTGGCGTTGTCGCGCACCTCGTTGTCAAACACCTCGATGTCATCGTTGGAGTTGATGACGATGCCCGAGCCGGCCGGCACGCTGGCCACCGGCGTACCCTTGGCACCGAAGTTCTCGTGGTTGTTGGCGATCACCTTGTTGTTGAACACGCGGATATTGGCGCCCTGCTGCGACAGGCCCGGCATGTTGAACACCAGGATGCCACCGGTGTTGCCGGTGGCTACGTTGTCGTACACATCGGCGTTGCGGGTGTTCTCGACCTCGATGCCGGCCACGTTCTGCTCGGCGCGGCTGTTGCGCACGATCACTCCGTCGGACTGGCCGACGTAAATGCCGGCATCGGAGGCACCGATGGAAATGGTGTTCTCGATCAGCACGTTCTTGGTCAGCACCGGGTAGATGCCATAGGCGCCGTTCTTGGTGCTGGGACCGCCGGTCCATTGGACTTTTACGCCACGGATGGTGATGTTCTCCGACTCGCTGATCTTCAGCCCGTCGCCCTTGGAATCCTCGATGGTGAGGTTCTCGATGGTGAAGTTGTCGCCATTGACCAGCAGCCCCTCGGCGCCGGCCTTCTGTCCCTTGAAGCTGAGCACGGTCTGGTCCATGCCCGCCCCGCGGATGGTCACCCCGTCGGCACGCAGGCTCAGGCTGCGCTCGAACTGGTGGCGGCCGGCCGGGATATCGATCACATCGCCGGGCTTGGCGTCGAGCAGGCGTTCCTGCAGCGTGGCCGCAAATGCCCCGTCGGCCGCAGCCACGCTTGGTGCCTGCTCGGCCTGCTTCTGGCAGCCGACGACCATGACGGCCAAGGTGGCGGAAACCGCCCAGGTGATGCTGCGCTGCATGACGTGCTCCCATACGGTGGCCGATGTTGGGCGCAGTCTGGCCTTCAGGCAGTGTTCACGCGAAGGGCAAGAACGGCATACTTGGGGGGGCAAAGCGGACAAGCTGGAGGGGCTTGAATGCAACGCAGGAATCCGGCCAGCGACCGTTTGGCCATCGCCAACGTGCCAACCAACATGCTCAGCGGCTTGCTGCTGCTTGGCAGTGAGTTGGGTGTGGACACTGAAACCTGGCTGGCCGGCCTGCACCTGAGCAGCGAGCAGCTCAACGATCCGCGCACCCGTATTTCCTATCGGCAGGCATACGAGGTGATCCGCCGTGCCCTGCCTACGCTGCCCATCGATGCCGCCGGGCTGGCCATGGGCGGCGCCCAGAACGGCGGTAATTTCGGCCTGTTGGGCTTGGCGATGAAGACCGCGCGCACCTTTGGTGACGCAGTGAAGATCGGTCTGGACTATCAGCGCAACCTGGGCCCGTTGATGGATCTGGTGCTGGACGACAGCAAGCCGGAGACCCTGTCCATCATCGCCACTGCACCCGAGCAGGCGCATGACCTGCTGCCCTTCCTGTGTGAGGAAATGTTTTCCAGCATCCTGATGCTGGGGCGTGAACTGGCCGGCGATGCCTTCAGCCCCGTGCGGCTGGAACTGAGCTACCCGGCCCCGGCCACACTGGATGCGTACCGCAAAGTGTTCCGCTGCGAACCCAGCTTCAATCAGCCGCGCAATGCCATCGTGGTCGAGCGGCGCTGGATGCAACTGCCTTTTGCCAGCTACAACCCGGTGACCTCGCAACAAGCCTTGTCGCTATGCCGCGCGCAACTTGCCACGCAGGCGATGCGCGGTGAAACCACCGCCGTGCTGGAACGCCTGCTGCGCACCCGGCTTCGCGACAACCCGCAGATGAGCGATGTGGCCCAAGCGCTGCACTCCAGCGAGCGCACACTGCGTCGGCAGCTTGCCGATGAGGAGACCAGTTTCAGTGAGGTGCATGACCGGCTGCGCGCCGAGCTGGCACTGGAGTTACTACAGAACCCCGAGCTGAGCATCGCCGCGGTAGGCAACCAACTCGGCTTCAACGATGCACGTGAGTTCCGCCGCGCGTTCAAGCGCTGGACCGGTCATACCCCCAGCGAAACCCGCCAGCATCCTGGCTGAAACGCAGATGCACGGCGTTGGCCGGGCATCTGCGGTCACACATGCACGCTGCGACAGATCAGTCGATGATCATGATCGCGTCGACTTCGAACGCGGCGCCCTTCGGCAGGCCCGACACTTCGATGGTGGAACGGGCCGGGAACGGGGCCTGGAAGTATTCCTGCATCACTGCATTGACCTTGGCGAACTCACCCAGGTCGGTCAGGTACAGGCCAAGGCGCACCATCTTGTCCAGCGAACCACCGGCTTCCTCGGCCACGGCCTTGAGGTTGTCGAAGGCGCGGCGGGCCTGCGCGGTGACATCGCCAGCGACGATTTCGCCGGTCGCCGGGTCCAGCGGAATCTGGCCGGAGAAATACACGGTGTTGCCGGCGCGCACGGCCTGCGAGTACGGGCCGATGGCGGCCGGGGCATTGGCGGTGTTGATGATCTGGCGGGACATGGACAGCTCCAGTCTGGAAAAAGGTGAGCCATTGTAACGTCGCCACCTTCACGGCTGCCTGACCGCGCTGGGCGGGCGTTGGTCAAAATATCACCAGCACCCGAAAAGCCATGCAGCACAAGGCCTGCCAAGGCTTATCCACAACTTGTAGGCATCACAGGGCACAGCCTGTGTGGATAGCCGGATGCAGGTAGAGCCGAGCCGTGCTCGGCTGGGGCTTTCCCGGCAGATCCTAAAGGAATTTGTGGGAGCGGCGTAAGCCGCGAAGTCAGTAGTCCATCTGACTGGCAGACATGACGACCGATTCACTGATGTCAGCTTCGCGGCTTACGCCGCTCCTACAAGTGTGCACCCGCTGTATCGGTAGAGCCCCCTGCCGTGCATGGCTCGGCACTACAGTCGAGTCATCCACAGGTCGTGGACAAAATATCACCATGTTTTGCAGAGGCTTGCAGCGCAAGGCCTGCGAAGCCTTATCCACAGCTTGTCTATGCAGCAGGACACAGTCTGTGTGGATAGCGCAACGCGGCGTTGTAGGAGCGGCGTAAGCCGCGAAGCAGATGGTCCAACAAACTGCAGCCAGTCCCGCGATTCCAGCTTCGCGGCTGACGCCGCTCCCACAAGTGGCCTGCTTTACCGGTAGAGCCTCTGCCGAGCATGGCTTGGCACTACGCTGCTTGTGCGGTCGGGTTGGGCGTTGGTTCGCCGATTCGGCGCAGCGTGTTGCGGTCGGTGTGGGCGAACGGCTCGCTGCGATCCGGAATGATCAGCACCGTTTCCTGCTCGTACGACCAACTGCCATCGTCGTTGATGGTGACCTCGATCTCGTAGCTGTCGGTACGGAACGCGTGTTCCAGGAACGGGTTGGAGCTGATGCCATTTGTCATCGAGCCGCGCTCGGCACGCAGGCGGAAGCGCTTCGCATCAGGCGCCGCCTTGCCCACCGCCATCGCGGTCTGCCCGCGTGGGATGGTCAGGGTCTGGATCACCGTGCCGGTGGCCGGCTCCCACAGCCAGTAGCCGACCTGATCGTGGAAGGTCTCCACTTCGCCAGGCTTGTGGATACGCGTGTGGTAACGCAACCCGTAGAACAACTGCGGCCCGTTCGGCTGCGCGTCGATCGGCTGCAGTTCAACGTGTTCGATATAGGCCTGCCGCTCGGGACCATCGGCCTTGGGATTGACGTCCATGCCGCGCTCGCCGATCCAGATGCCGGCCATCGGCGCCAGCGGCCCGAGGTTGGCCAACGTATTGGTATCGGCGGTGGGTTCGGTATAGATGTCTTCCGGGAACGTCGTCATGGGGTACAGCCTTGTTGAGATCCCGGCCATGGTACGCAGAACACGCTACACGCTCACCCCCACCTGTCCACAAGTGATGGACAAAATATCACCATGTTTTGCAGAGGTCCGTGGCACAAGGGCTGTAGAGCCTTATCCACAGCTTGTCTATGCAGCAGGGCACAAGCTGTGTGGATAGGTAGAGCCGAGCCATGCTCGGCTGCAGCATCACCCGTAAAGTCGACATGATTTTTGTAGGAGCGGCGTCAGCCGCGAAGCAGATGATCCTTCAGATTGCGGGCAGGCTCTTGCTTCCATCACTGCCAGCTTCGCGGCTGACGCCGCTCCTACAACCATGTCGGTAAGGCCCTTGCCGAGCATGGCTCGGCACTACATCGTGTTGCCCACAGCTCGTGGACAAAATATCACCATGTTTTGCAGACGGCCGCAGCACAAGGGCTGCGAAGCCTTATCCACAGCTTGTCTATGCAGCAGGACACAGTCTGTGTGGATAGGTAGAGCCGAGCCATGCTCGGCTGGGGCGTTACCGGTAAGCCTGAGGTGATTTTGTAGGAGCGGCGCTGGGTGGCCTCGGGCCATAAGCCGCGAAGCAGATGATCCAACAGATCGCGGGCAGGCTTGCGATTTCAGCCACGCCAGCTTCGCGGCCTTACCGCTCCCACAACCATCGCGGTAAGGCCCTTGCCGAGCATGGCTCGGCACTACATCAGGGCGCCGTTTGTCGAGCCTGGCCCGGCATTATTGGCGGCGGACGGACTGCACTACCTGCAGGCGACGCAGGCGACGCATTACTTCGGCCAGGTGGTTGCGGTCGCGGACCTGGATGTTGAAGCACAGCACCGCTGCGTTGAAATCGCGGTCCAGGTAGTCCACGCGCTCGATGTTGGAATGGCTGTGGGCAATGGCGGCAGCCAGCTGCGCCAGCACGCCGGTGCCGTTTTCCACCTCGACCACCAGTGCGGTGTCGTAATCGCCGACCACGCTGGTATCCCAGCCAATCGGTACCCAGCGATCCGGCGTCTTGCGCAGCTCGGCCAGGTTCGGGCAATCCAGTCGATGCACGACGATGCCCTTGCCGGCGGTGTGGTAACCCATGATGTCGTCGCCCGGAATCGGCTGACAACAGTTGGCAAAACTGACCACGCCGCGTTCGCTGCCGTTGATCAGGATCTTCTCCTGGGCGCGATGGGTGACGCCGCTGGCACGCAGCTCGGCATACGACATCAATGCCTGCGCGGCCTGGGTCGGCATCCAGTTGCCCAGCGCCACGTCGGCCAGGAAGGCCTCCAGACGCGGGTAACGGTGTTCGTTGAGGAAGGCGTCCAGGCGCCCCTTCGGCAGCCGTTCAATCGAGCTATCCATCGCTTCCAGCGCGCGGTCGAGCATGCTGTGGCCGAGCTGCACCGCATCCTCGTGCTCCAGCTGCTTGAGCTGGTGACGGATCGCGGTGCGCGCCTTGCTGCTGACCACGAATTCCAGCCACTGCGGCTTGGGCGAGGCCGAACGCGCAGTGATGATTTCCACCGTCTGCCCGCTGACCAGCCGCGTGCGCAGCGGCACCAGCTTCTTGTCCACGCGTGATGCCACCGCGCGGTTGCCCACGTCGGTGTGCACGGCATAGGCGAAGTCCAGCGCGGTCGAGTTGCGCGGCAGCGCCAGGATCTTGCCCTTGGGCGTGAACAGGTAGACCTCGTCCGGGAACAGATCGACCTTGACGTTGTCCAGGAACTCAAGCGACGAACCGGCGGTGCGCTGCGAATCGATCAGCTCCACGATCCACGCATGCGCCCTGCTCTGCGCGCTGTTGGGGCCGTCGCCGCCGAACTTGTAGGTCCAGTGCGCGGCCACGCCGCGTTCAGCGATCAGGTCCATTTCTTCGGTACGGATCTGTACCTCGATCGGCGAGCCATACGGCCCGAACAGCACCGTGTGCAGCGACTGGTAGCCGTTGGCCTTGGGGATGGCGATGAAATCGCGGAAGCGCCCGTCCAGCGGTTTGAACGCGGCATGCACGCCGCCCAGTGCGTGGTAGCAGTTGGGCACGTTGCGCATCACCAGGCGGAAGCCGAAGACATCCATGACCTGGTCGAAGCTTTTATTCTCCTCGCGCATCTTGGTGTAGATGCTCCAAGGCGTCTTGATGCGGCTGATCAGGCGATGCTCCAGCCCTTCGCGCGCCAGGCGCTGCGACAGCTGTACTTCCACCTGCGCCATCGACTCGCGGCGCACCACCGGCTGGCTGCGGATGTGTTTTTCGATGATGGCGTGACGCCACGGATACAGCGCGCGGAAGCCGAGGTTCTGCAGCTCGGACTTGATCAGGTTCATGCCCAGGCGCTGGGCGATGGGCGCGTAGATATCCAGTGTTTCGGTGGCAATGCGGCGCCGCGCTTCGGCACTCTGCGCGCCCAGAGTGCGCATGTTGTGCAGGCGGTCGGCCAGCTTGATCATGATCACGCGCAGGTCGCGCGACATCGCCAGCAGCATCTTGCGGAAGCTCTCCGCCGCCGCTTCCTGACGGTCGCGGAACTTGAGCTTGTCGAGCTTGGTGACGCCCTCGACCAGATCGGCCACGGCCTGGCCGAACTCGGCGGCCAGTTCTTCGCCGGTCAGCGGGGTGTCTTCGATGGTGTCGTGCAGGATCGCCGCGATCAGGGTTTCGACATCCAGGCCGAGCTCGGCCAGGATGCGCGCCACCGCCACCGGATGGGTGATGTAGGGCTCACCGGATTTACGGGTCTGGCCAGCGTGCGCGGCCGCCCCAACCTCCCAGGCACGACGCAACAGCGGCAGCTGCTCGGTAGGGAGATAGCTGGCTGCGCGTTCGAGTTGCAGTACGTAATCAGGTACCACCCCGCCCGCGGGCGTGGCTACCTGGGCGGAAGGGCCTGGGTTCATGTCAGAAGACTATGCCAGCGGACGTTCCACGGCAATTCCTACAACGCAAACAGCCCGCTTTTGGCGGGCTGTTTGCAGACAACATCAATCAATGGCCAAGAAGCGATCAATCGTCGTTCTTGGACATGTCTTCGTCGGCGACCACTTCAGCGGCTGCCCACTCCAGTGCTTCACGTTCGACACGCTCGCGTTCGGACTTCTCGACTTCCTCGATCAGCTCGTTGTCGATGCGACGGGCAGCGATTTCGCGCAGCGCCAACACGGTCGGCTTGTCCTCGCTCTCGCTGTTGTCGATCGTCGCCTGGACACCATTGGCCAGCTGACGGGCGCGCTTGGACGCCATCATGACCAGCTCAAAACGGTTGTTAACGACTTCCAGGCAATCTTCTACGGTAATGCGGGCCATGCGGGCTCCCGGCGACCTGCAACGGCCGCTCGATCGAATGAGGGAAAGGGGACGGATTGTAAGGGCAGACCGGTCCTGGAATCAAGTCAAGGCCTGAACAGCCCCTTGCGGATCAATCACTTGCTCAGTTTTCAGGGGCCAGCAGCGAGGCAATCAGCTCGGCGTGGCGTTGCTGTTGAGGCTCGCAACGCAGCCGGCTGGCGGCAAAGATCGAGCACATTTCGCCGACGGCGGTGTCGAAATCCTCGTTGATGATGACGTAGTCGAACTCGTTGTAATGCAGCATTTCCTCGCGCGCGGCAGCCAGGCGCTGGGCCATTACCGCCTCGCTGTCCTGGCCGCGCTTGCGCATGCGCTCGTCCAGCGCCTGCCGCGACGGCGGCAGGATGAACACGCTGACCGCACCCGACACCTTCTCGCGTACCTGACGCGCGCCCTGCCAATCGATTTCCAGCAGCACGTCCTTGCCGGCCGCCAGCTGCGGCTCCACCGACTGCCGGGCTGTACCCTTCCAGTCGCCATGCACCAGCGCGTGCTCGAAGAAATCGCCGGCGGCGATCATCTGCTCGAACTCGGTGGCCGGGACGAAGTGGTAGTGCTTGCCGTTCACTTCGCCCGGGCGCATGGCCCGCGAGGTGAAGGAGATCGACAGCGAAATGTGCGGGTCACGCGCCAAGGTGGCGTTGACGATGCTGCTTTTGCCGGCCCCGGACGGGGCAGCGACGATATAGAGGGTGCCACGCATGCGGTGGGCCAACGTCGGAATGGCCCGGCATTGTACCGGCGTGGACGGGTCTGTGCAGGGACCAGGGGTTCATGGCCACCAGGAGCCCTCTGGGAGAGGCTCCACCTGTAGAGCCGAGATCCTATGTTCGCGGTCAAGCCTGCTGGAAGCAGGCTTGACCTATTCTCAGCATGGTCGGATCGAAATCCCGGCCGCTTTTGAATACCCCCCACGCGATT
>NZ_JBRREK010000034.1:0-53334 GCF_056760235.1 Stenotrophomonas sp. STEN018 | reverse complement strand
GGGGGGGGGGGGGGGGGTGTGGTTCTTTTGCCCCCGCCCCCCCCCCGCCGGGGGGGGGGGCCCCCCCCCCCGCACCCCCCCCGCCCCCCCGGCCCCCCCACTACAGCTTCGCCTCCTCCCTTTCGCGCAGCGAAGGGGAGGGGCTAAAAGCAATCACTCCACCTCGTTCGGATCCGCCTTCCAATACCCGGTCGCGCGTATCCATTCCTTGGGCACCTGCAGGTGCCCCTCCACAAACTTGCGCATCATCCGCGCCCGCCGTGACTCAGTGGCAATCCAGTAGTGCGTATCACCATCCGGCTGCTCGAAATCCACCAGCGCATCCTCCAGCAAAGTACTGCTGGCAGCATCAAAGCCATTGCGCTCAAACCACGACACAGTTACCTGTGCTGAACTCTCCAGCGGCTGCCGATCACCTTCTTCCGGAATCTCGATGAACACCTCGGCTACCGCGCCTTCCGGCAGTTCTTCCAAACGCCGCGCAATCGCCGGCAGCGCCGTCTCATCACCAATCAGCACATAGCAGTCGAAGTCGTCGGCCACCACATGCGAACCACGCGGACCGGCAACCACCAACTCGTCGCCTACCTTGGCATTGGCAGCCCAAAGGGTCGCAGGGCCATCACCGTGCAAAACGAAGTCCAACACCAGCTCGCCCGCATCGGCATCGTAAAAACGCGGCGTGTAATCGCGCGCCGGTGAAGGCTGCTTGCCTTCCGGGTAGCGCGGGCCCTGCTCGGTGAGTTCCGGCAATACAAATTCGCCTTCGGCATTGGCGAAGAACAGCTTCACGTGGTCATCCGGTGAGCGGCTGTCAAAACCTTCCAGCGCATCGCCGCCTACAACAATGCGCTGCATGTTCGGGGTCAGGCGTTCCGTGTGCAATACCTGCAGCTGGCGGAAACGCGGGGTCATGCGGATCAATTGGGTTTCATGCTGTGACATGGGGGTACCTGGGGTCAGTGTCGGCAAGGCCGGGATGACCTGGCTGGATCGCTCTGGCTGGGTCGTAGTGAACAACGGTGATGTGGATCAGTCTTGCTGCGATGCCTGCTGCACCAGCGCCGTGGCTTCTGCAATCAAGCCGGCGATGCGCGCGACATCGGCGTCCTGCCAGTCGCCTTTGCGCAGCATCAGCGAGTGGGTGAACTGGTGCATGGCATCGCGCAGCGGCGCCGGCAGGCTCTCCCTGGCGATGACGCGGGAGTTGTGGCGTGCACGCATGCGTGCGGTCTCCACGTCCTCGGCACGCAGCTTGAGCTGGGACTGGCCCAGGCTGGTGATGTGGTAACGCTTGCGCCCGCCGTCTTCCTCGGCGCTTACCCAGCGCTGCTTCTCGAAGTCGGCCAGTAGCGGATAAACCGAGCCGGCGCTGGGCGTGTAGACGCGCACGAACATCTCGCTGATCTGCTGGATCAGCTCATAGCCATGGCGCGGCTGCTCGGCGATCAGCGACAGCAGCAACAGGCGCAGATCGCCACGGCCCAAGGGGCGCGGGGTGGGGGAGCGACGGGGTTCTGGGCTGGCCATTGGAGTTTTCGATATATCGAATTTGCGCAAAACGATATATCGAAAACTCTTCCGGCGCAAATGGCGTCGCTTCCCATGGGACGGTGCAGACCAGCAGGGCTTGCATTTCTCGCTGATTGCTGCAGTGCAGCATGACCCGGCTGTCACCGCCCTGACCTCTGTTGATGGCAACTTCGCCCGGTGTTTAGCGCCATTGGGCGCGTGCACAAGGGTGTGGCGCCTGTCCCTGGCTGTCCTTGCCGGTGCATGGGAGCTGTCGCCATTTGTCTTGCAGACACTGGCTCTTGGTGCTCCATACGCATGCGTAGCCAGCTTTGCTAGGTACCGGGTGCGCTAAACTCTACGGCTCAAAATAACGAAAACCGCGCGCGTGCGTGCAGTAACTGGGAGCGCTAATGAACTGGTTGAACGAGATGCTTAACAACGACACGAATCCCCTGGAAACCCAGGAGTGGATCGAGTCGTTGAAGGCCGTTATCGATGTCGAGGGCCCCGAGCGCGCGCATCAGTTGCTGGAAGGCATGGTTGAACTGACCCGTCGTTCGGGTGCGTTCCTGCCGTTCTCTCCCACCACCGAATACGTCAACACCATCGAGCCGCAGCTGGAAGCCAAGAGCCCCGGCAATGCGGAACTGGAATGGCGCATTCGTTCCATCATCCGTTGGAACGCGATGGCCACCGTGGTGCGCGCCAACCGCAAGCCGGGCGACCTGGGCGGCCACATCGCCTCGTTCGCATCGGGCGCCACGCTCTATGACGTGGGCTTCAACCACTTCTGGCGCGCGCCGAGCGACAACCACCCGGGCGACCTGCTGTTCATCCAGGGCCACAGCGCCCCGGGCATCTATGCGCGTTCCTTCCTGGAAGGCCGCATCAGCGAGCAGCAGCTGGACAAGTTCCGCATGGAAGTGGACGGCGGCGGTCTGTCGTCGTACCCGCACCCGTGGTTGATGCCGGATTACTGGCAGACCCCGACCGTGTCGATGGGCCTGGGCCCGCTGGCTGCAATCTACCAGGCGCAGTTCCTGCGTTACCTGGAAAACCGTGGCCTGATCGAGAAGAGCGACCGCAAGGTGTGGTGCTTCATCGGCGACGGCGAGTCGGACGAGCCGGAAACCCTGGGCGCGATCGCGTTGGCTGGCCGCGAAGGCCTGGACAACCTGATCTTCGTCGTCAACTGCAACCTGCAGCGCCTTGATGGCCCGGTGCGCGGCAACGGCAAGATCATCCAGGAGCTGGAAGGCGTGTTCCGTGGCGGCGGCTGGAACGTGATCAAGCTGTTGTGGGGCGGTTACTGGGATGCCCTGCTGGCCAAGGACACCAATGGCGTCCTGAAGAAGCTGATGATGGAAACCGTCGACGGCGAATACCAGAACTGCAAGGCCTTCGGCGGCGCGTATACGCGCGAGCATTTCTTCGGCAAGTACCCGGAAACCGCAGCCATGGTTGCCGGTCTGTCCGACGACGACATCTGGCGCTTGAACCGTGGCGGCCACGACCCGCACAAGGTGTACGCCGCCTACCACCAGGCCGTGAACACCAAGGGCATGCCGACCGTGATCCTGGCCAAGACGGTCAAGGGCTACGGCATGGGCAGCGCTGGCGAAGCGCTCAACCCCACCCACCAGACCAAGAAGCTGGACGACGAATCGGTCCGCCATTTCCGCGACCGCTTCAACATTCCGGTTACCGACGAACAGCTCAAGGACGGCCAGGTGCCGTTCTACCACCCGGGCCCGGATTCGCCGGAAATGAAGTACCTGCAGGAGCGTCGTGCAGCGCTGGGCGGCTACCTGCCGCAGCGTCGCCAGAAGGCCGACAAGTCCTTCGTCGCACCGAAGCTGGAAAGCTACGAGCGCCTGCTCAAGGAATCCGGCGAGCGCACCTATTCCACCACCATGGCCTTCGTGCAGACGCTGAACATCAGCCTGCGTGACAAGGAGCTGGGCCCGCGCATCGTGCCGATCGTGGCCGACGAAGCGCGTACCTTTGGTATGGAAGGCCTGTTCCGCCAGATCGGCATCTACGCGCCGTACGGCCAGAAGTACAAGCCGGTCGATGCCGACCAGCTCATGTACTACCGCGAAGACCAGGGCGGCCAGGTGCTGCAGCAGGGCATCAGCGAGCCGGGTGCCATGTCCTCGTGGATGGCGGCCGGTACCAGCTACTCGGTCAGCAATGTGCCGATGCTGCCGTTCTACATCTACTACTCGATGTTCGGCTTCCAGCGCATTGGCGACATCGCCTGGCAGGCAGCGGACATGCGTACCCGCGGCTTCCTGCTCGGCGGCACCGCCGGCCGTACCACGCTCAACGGCGAAGGCCTGCAGCACGAAGATGGCTTCAGCCACATCGTCGCTGGCGGCATCCCGAACGTGCGCAGCTACGACCCGACCTTCGGTTTCGAAGTCACCGTCATCCTCCAGCACGGCACCAAGGCCATGATGGAAGACCAGGTGGATGAGTACTACTACATCACCCTGATGAACGAGAACTACGCCCACCCGGCCATGCCGGCAGGCGCAGCCGAAGGCATCATCAAGGGCATGTACCTGCTCACCGACGCCGGCAAGCCGAAGAAGGGCGAGCTGCGCGTGCAGCTGCTGGGCAGCGGCACCATCCTGCGCGAAGCCATTGCAGCGGCCGAACTACTGGACAAGGATTTCGGCGTCACCGCCGACATCTGGAGCTGCCCGAGCTTCAACGAACTGCGTCGCGACGGTTTCGACGCCGAGCGCTGGAACCGCCTGCACCCGGAAGCCGAACCGCGCAAGCCGTACGTCACCGAGCTGCTGGAAGGCCGCCAGGGCCCGGTCATCGCTGCAACCGACTACGTGCGCGCCTACACCGACCAGATCCGCGCCTTCGTGCCGGCCACCTACTCGATCCTGGGCACCGATGGCTTCGGCCGTTCGGATACGCGTGCGAACCTGCGTCGCTTCTTCGAGGTTGACCGTTATTACATCGCGCATGCGGCCATTGCGGCGCTGGCTAAGGACGGGAAGATGACGGCTAAGGATGTTGCACGGGCGATCAAGCAGTATGGGATTGATCCGGAGAAGGCTAATCCTGTTGGGGTTTGATTTTTTGGTATGACAACAGCAAAAGGGCGGCCGAATGGCCGCTCTTTTGCTATGTTAAGTCTGCGTGATTTTTTGGCTGCGATCCAGTATGGATATTGGAGGGAGCATGGGGCTTTTGTTTGAAGTCGTCGATGGATACAAAAAGACCGAGAGGTATGTCGATGAAGTTCGTATGGGGGCGGATACGAATAAAGCGGCACTCGGTTTTTTGCAAGCAAGCGTCTATAGGCAGTTCGCACAGAAGGATGGCTTATATGTACTTCTTGAGATAAGCGGTGGCGCTCCGGTCTACGCCGGGCATCTGTTATTTGATCGAAGGTTCCCCCGTGCACATGTTCGCCAAATGTTCGTTCTGGAAAAGTACAGAAAATTTAAATGTGCGACGACCTTACTAAATAAGTTGAAGGCATCGCTTATTGATGATGGATTTATTTCCGTGTACGCCAGAGTCGCAGAGGATCTAACTGCTGCTAATGCATTCTGGGAGGCACAGTCGTTCTATGTCCAACGTGCCGAGAGGGGCGGGAGGACGACAAACAGGCAAATTAAAGTTCTGGTGCACGAGCTCGAAACGCCACAGTTGTTTCCCCCCAGTGGCGTATCAAGAGACAATCCGCTGGGACTAAAGGTGCCAATAGCGGAAGATCTGCCGGTTTTTCTTCTCGATCTAAACGTTCTATTTGATATCAATCCGCGACGCTACCGCAGGGATGAGGCAATAGCTTTGTTTCAAGCGGAGAAGATGAGTGTTTGCAGGCTGGCTATAAGCACGGAAATTCGTGCCGAACTTTCTCGTTCTGCTTACAGTGAGCGGCGTACAGATCCCATGGCGGCGTATCTAGATATATTTCCTTGTTACCCGGTTTCTCCAGATGAAGTAGCCGGAGACTTGATGGATGCCCTCGGGAAGACTATTTTTCCCGCCAACGCTGAGTTGGGGCTAAACGCCAATCAGATCTCGGATCTTAGGCATGTGGTTACCTCTATTGTCAATAAATTGGCCGGGTTGATAACCAATGATGTGGCTATTCTGTCGGCCGCTAGAGATATTGAGAGGCAATACGGAGTCTCGGTGTTATCTCCAGCGGCGTTTCAATTGCGTAAGGATGTAGTTGATTCAAGTGAGGTATACGCGGATCGATCTGGCGTGGCGCTCTCTTTTCTACAGGTTTCTCGAGCACAAGAAAGCCAAGTTGTAGAGTTTTTGAGTAGGGTGGGAGTTAGTGGGTCAGCGATTGCGTCAGGCTGGTTACCTCCTGACGTCACAGGGAGAATTGCCTGTAAGTTCGCAGTTTGGGAAGAAAGTCGGTGCGTTGGTTATGTTGCCTGGCCTGTTTGGTCTCATTCGGGTGTCAATATTGTTCGTGCTGCAGCAGACGAGGCACATGATTCGGCTATCGACGTAGCGCGAGCGTTGTTGATGCAGGTTGTCGAGAGAATCTCATCTGTAGGTCCGCGGCAAATAAGATTGGATTTGCCGCAGCGACAATCTAGCCTTAGGGAGGTGGCGAATGGGCTTGGGTTTCGGTCCGCTGGGCAAGATTCTTCTCTTATTAAATCGACATTGGGTACATTTGTTACTGAGTCGAATTGGGGCAGTACGCGCGTATCTCTAGAAGGGGCTGGTGGTCCGCGTCTTCCGGAGTGTCCTCCAGTTTTTCGGGGCATTGACCAGATCCTAGAGTTGCACTCTCCAAATGGAAATAAGGTCAATTTGACAATTGACCAGATTGAGACGCTTTTGTCGCCAGCAATATTCTATCTACCGGGACGAGCGGGCGTTGTTGTGCCGGTGCGGAGGGATTTTTCGGAAGAGCTTCTTGGCCATTCTGAGCAATTGTCTTTATTGCCCTCCAGCTCATCCTCGTTGTTCAATAGCAAGGTATTCTTTAGTGATCCTAAGGCTGTCAAGTATTTGAAACCCGGAATTTTGGCCTTCTTCTATGAATCACAGCGGCGTAAGGGGCGATCAGCAATCGTTGCGGTCGGTCGAGTTCGCCAGGCGTACTTAAAAAAGTGCGATAATATGACCGACTCTGATTTCAAGCCATCTGCACTCGATCCAGCAAAGGTGCGAGCTATCGGAGTTGCAGAGAATAAGACGGTTATGGTTTTTGATAATATTTTTCCTCTTCCAAAATTTGTGTCATTGGAGTTTATGAAAGGTATTGGTTGCGGTCGGCCTAATGACGTTATAACAACGCGACCTCTTAATGCTAAGCAGGTAAGGGAGATCGTTGTCGAGGCATTCGGGCATGATTGAGGCTGGCCACATCCTGGTGTCACTGGAAGCGAGACACGCAGATAATATTTTTTCCGGCCGGAAGCTCGTAGAACTCCGGCGCAGAAAGATGAACGTGGCGGCCGGCGACACGATGTGGATTTACGTTAAGATGCCTGTCGGCTCTATTCAGGGAAGTGCAAACATTACTTCCGTTCGTAGCGCTTCGCCGACGCAGTTATGGAGGCGATATGGCGAAGTGTCCGGGTTAAGTAAGCGCGAATTTTTTGATTATTTTGAAGGCGTTGAGCTGGGTGTAGCTCTCGAGTTAGTAAGGCCGCTTCGGCTAAAGAAGTCTATTTCGCTTGATCACATTAGAGCTTTAAGTTCGGGATTCTGTCCGCCGCAGTTCTTTGTTCACTTGCATAGTGGGCATCCTGTAAGAAGGGCGGTTGCAGAATCGGGAAAGCTATCGCCAAAGTGAGCTAGAAGAGTAGATCGCATTTTGCGCTACTTTGCGAGCGTTTGAGTTGGCGTTGTGATTGGGTTGATGGACCCGACTCGAAGTGGTTGGCGTGCGATCAAGTGACCGATTGCAAGAAGCGGTGTATTCTGGTGGCGCTGATGTCAGCGTAGGGGCGCGACGTGGGGGAATACGCTACGCAATTGCTGCGACTCTGGGATGCCTATGCCCTGGAGGCGAAGGTGGTTGCCTTCTTAATTGCTTTAGTCCTTGCTGGGATGAAAATATTCGCAAAGAAGCTAAGTTATTTAGCTTATCAATTTGCGTTCAGACGATATAGAGACTTCATCTCCTTCGAGCAACTGGAGGTGCGCGCGGCATTGAGGGGGTATGTAATGCATGAGTTTATGTCAATTGACCCCTCAGCGAAAATGGATATGGCCGATGCGCTCGCAGTCAAGAAGTCAGATTTATTTAAGGCACTTGACCGCTTTTTGTCCGAGCTCGGGCAGCAAAAATTCCTGTTCATTTTTGCAGACTGTGGCATGGGAAAGACTACGTTTCTAATCAACTACTTTCATAGGCGAATGGGGTGGTTGGGTCGCCGAGGCTTCCAGTTATTACTGATTTCATTATCAAAGCCTGGTTATGAAGTCGATATAAGTGCGGTCCCCATTTCTGATCGAAAACGAACTGTTGTCCTTATGGATGCTTTCGATGAGGATGCATTGGTTCTTGAAGGGGTGGAAAAGAGGCTCGCCCAGCTTATTCAGATGACCTCCTCATTTAGAGCGGTCGTGATAACCTGTAGGAGTCAGTTCTTCTCCTCTGATTCGGAAATCCCCCTTGCCACGGGCGCACTGCGCACAGGGGCAACACCTGCGGGGATGTCAAAGGAGTATGAATTCGAGCGGTTCTACATCGCTCCATTTGATCAGCGGAAGATCAGGCAGTATCTGCGGAGGGCAATGCCCGGCCCGTTCGCTATTTTAAGAAGGAGGAGAGCTGCACGCCTTGTCGATAGAGTTCCTTCGCTATCTATGCGGCCAATGCTACTGGCGCATCTCGCAGATGTTCTGGAGATCTCGAATCGATCTGAGCAAATGTCACTCGCTGATATTTACCAGGCGATTGTGTCTGCCTGGGCTAAAAGGGAGAGCCATTGGCTAGTACCACTTGATCTGCTTAACTTTTCTCAGCGCCTTGCGCTCAATTTGTTTGATGAGCGACATTCTCGCGGTGGCGAATTCTGCAGTCGCGACGAAGTAATTGCTCTGGCTAGAGAGTGGAAGATTGATATTAGATCAGATTTGCTGACAGGGCGATCGCTGCTGAATAGATTGGATGACGGGAGATGTAAATTTGCTCATCGTTCGATATTGGAGTATTTCGTAGCTGAGGGGATTATCGCTGGGACGTCCCCTCGAAAGCTTGATATTACTGATCAGATAATAGGCTTTATGTTTGATAGGCTTAATATTGATCAATCGGGTCTCATTGGTCGTTTGGGGTCTAGATCAACAATTGAAGTGGTGAGCGCGGAGAATCGTTTAGGTTATTCGACAAATTTTAGCTTGCTTCATTTGTCAGATGAAGTAATGGACCCGGGATCCATCTGTCGAGCGGAGGTTGTTGATGCCCTTGGTAGGCCGTCATTGCTCGGCGAGCATCTGCAGGCAATGACCGACCTAGCCGATCCTCATGCCAAGCTTATTGATATCCGTATCTCTCTCTCGGGTGAATCTCGTGAGGGTGGGGTGGATGCTTTTCTTTCGGTTTGGTCTAGCCGGGAAGCTGTTCTGAGCCAGGTGTTGTTGACGGGAAGATTGGCTCGCGGACTATCTATGGGAAGTTGGTCTTCAAGGCGAACTCAGCATCTTGTTGGCAAGTTCCGTAGTCGCGGCGTAGGCAGCGCCGAGTTTCATGCAGCTACATTCTGTGATGGCTCTACTGATTTCCTTGGGGTCGATTCCGCAAATTATTGCAGTGTGATATCAGCTGGTTTCGATGGGGAACATGGTTGTGCGCATTTTAAATTCATAGCTGGATTTACTGAGCGAGGTCCCTTGGCGCCATTCGGGATATTAAAGGGGGGTAGTCGTGCTTTATTTGGTGGGAAAAAGTTTGCGATTATAAAGGCGCGAGGATTTGCGCAGGAGGATGCTTCCTTCCCTGTGCGGGACATTTTCCATGAAAAGGCAGTTGTGGCGCCTGCAGAGAGGTGGGGTAGTGGGGGAGGGAAACGTCAGCGATGACGAACATGGTCTGGTTAATTGGAAAGTTTGGGTCAGAGTCAGGTTAATTCCTCTCTGGCTCCTGTCGGCTGCGGCCGGCCAAATCTCAGCGAACGATTGTGTCAGATTTGTGGGCAGGTCAAAGATCGCTTATGTGGAAATAGGCGGCAGAGTCGCTTAAATTCTCAGCTGATATAGCAAAGCTAACCGGCCAGGACTGAAGCGATAGGGTGCGCGTCAACCCGCCCGCTAGGGCGGGTTATGTAACAGAGAAATGGGATCAGAGTCGATTTGGCTTAGTCGCCAATAGTATTGATTCCCATCTCTACCGTACATTTCCTATTGGATTAGTTGGGTATCAAGTGGCTTTTTGAACGAACGCAGCACGATGCTGTTCAAGAAAAGGCGTTTGTTCGGGTCTGAAGCCATCAAGCTTCTTCTGCGGATCAATGCCCCATCGATCCAGTACGTCCAGAGAAAGTGACCGGTGAAAGCGCATGCGTCCGTCGTCTTCGAACGTCATCAGGTGGTCGTCAAACAGCGCGTCGACATGCGGTGACAGCAAGATGCCATTGTGACCATTGAGGCGCTCGATGTTGCTGGACGCGCGCCATGGCTTGATGTGACTCGCAATGAGTACCCGGCTATCTTCCACGCCGGTTACGCGGCAAGCGGACTCCAACAACATCACGCGTTTTCGGTACAAGCCTTGGCCTACGCGTGCTTTGGCTAGGTGCAGGCGCTGCGTCTCAAGCACGTTTGGATCGTGCTCGATCACGTGCAAGTCCTCCAGTAGCTCCGGTGCAGGCACTTGCTCAATGGCGGGATGATGGAGCCAAGGTCTCGGGTCGATCTTTAGAAGTGCAAGCAAAATATGGCCCAACGCATCGCTGATCGCGGCCAGGTAGCAGCCTTGATTGCCGTGCCCAGTAGTTTTCTGGATGGGGGAATGCTTATCTGGCAGCAATGGGGCTATTTGCTGCAGGTGATCGACAGGTCGCAAAGGCTGGCCCACCTGCTCGAAGTGCACGTCGACTAGCCAGCCAATATCCGACCAGTTGTCGCCTACGTTGCCAAATTCCTCGGGCTTTGGGGCCGGTACCGCAGCAGCCGTGACAGTGCCGACATATGCGATGTACCCCGAACCGTATGAAAACACGGTGTCGCCAACCTTTACGTGGCGCATGTTTTCGTAGCTCTGATTGAATGCGCCATTGGCGTTACGGTACGGAGACCACAAATAGCCTCCGCGGACCTCGTGAGTACGCGTCTGCTTGTGATTAACCCACCAGAAGCTCATCGATCTGCCTCAATGCAGCAGATGAAGTTGGTCGGCTGGAAAGCAGTAAAGATCGCATTAGCCATTCAGATTTCCCCCCTTTCGGAGGATGGTAGGCGAGCGGCACCAAATCTTCCATCTCAGCCAGTGGGACTGGCCCAGGGCAACCTCGCTGCTCTTTGGTCAGCGGGAGTGAGAAATGGAGAGGGAGAAGGGATTTGCTGTCTTGGAGTACTTGTATCGTGATGCAGGCAACTGGAAGACGCATGGCGCGGTGTTACTGAGCGGCAAGGTACGGGATGCCGGAGCGGCGATTGGTTCCTGTTTGGAGCAGGGGGAGTTTTTCGTGCCGGAGCAGGTTTTGCTGCCAGCACTGTATCCGCAGCACTGGCGCGATCATGAAGATGGTCCTAACGATCTGGACCATGCCTTTCATGAGTTCGCGGGGCTACGGGATGCTCGGGAAGAGGACTTACAGTCGCTGTCGCCGTGTGGATCGCTCGTCCAGCTGGTCTCGTTGTTCGTAGCGGCGCAGGGGAGGTGGGACGTGCGTTGCTCGCGCTACGTCGACTGAAGCAAAGCCGGTTTCCCGGCCTATCGTAAGAGTCGCCCGTAATCGTTTACATGCCTCATCCAATCCTCCGCAAACCCCGTAACCCCAACCGAATTCGGTACGATACGCGCGGGGACAACGCGGTGCCGGGGGATCAGCGGCAGCGTTGCGAGTTCTTGTTTGGCATCCGTCGTTCCGCATGAGGTGGGCGGCGCGCCTTCGCCTGCCCTTTAAGTCGAACACCCAATGATCGCCACCCTCCTAGTCGGCATGCTCTGCGTTTACCTGCTGAGCTTCAGCTTGATGTTCCAACTCATCAGTCGTCGCCTTCAGGACGAGAAGATGGGTATGGATGTCTTTGCGGCGGCCAACCTGATGCTGGGTGGGGCCTACGTGCTGCAGCTGCTGGAAGGGCCGCCGGGCTGGAGTTGGATCAGCATGGTCAACCACACGCTTACGCTGTGCTCCTTGCTGGGGTACTGCGTGGGCGGGGCGCGCTTCTTTGGCCTTGCTACGCCGTTGGCCAGGCCGCTGTTGTACCTGGCGGTGGGCTACAGCCTCCTGCAGATTTTGGTGAACTGGGCGGTGGGTCCGGTGGCGCGTTATGCATTGCTGGCCGGCACCTGTGCGGTGTGGTTTGTCAGCATGGTGGCGGTGCTGCTGTACGGCGTGCGCAGCTTCGCCAAGGACCTGCGCGGCGAGGTGTTGCTGTTTGCCGGTTTGATCAGCGGCATCTGCGTGCTGAACGTCATCAAGCTCAGCAAGCTGCTGTCCGGCGGCTTCGAGGCGCTGAACATGGATGGCCAGTTCTCGATGATCTTCTATGTCTATATGTGCTCGCTGGCGACCATCCTGCCGCCGTCGATCGTCTGGCTGGTGCTGCGCCGACTGACCGACAAACTGCGGTTCATGGCGGCGCGCGATCCGCTGACGAAGCTGCTGAACCGTCGTGGCTTGGGCACGGAGCTGAGTTCCTACTTCCGACGCCCCGGCACTTCAGCGCGCTTGCTGTTGGTCGATGTCGACCACTTCAAGAACATCAACGATACCTATGGCCATCAGGTAGGCGATGCCGTGCTGTGCGGCGTTGCCGATGCCTTGCGCGCCTCGGTGCGCAAGGGCGACCTGGTCTGCAGGCTGGGCGGCGAAGAGTTCGCGGCCATCTGCATTGGCGCCGACGACGCGCCGGCCCTGCGCGTGGCCGAGCGTGTACGCAGCAGCATCGAGCAGGCGGTGATGCTGCAGGGCGCGCGCTACGAGGGGCTGCGTTGCACGGTGACCATCGGCGTCTCGGACAGCTTTGCCAGCGCGGCAGGTTTGAGCCACGCCATGCAGCAAGCAGATGCGGCGCTGTACCGCGGCAAGAACACCGGCCGCAACCGCGTGGAGCAAAACCGGGGTCAGAGTCGGGTTAATGCAATGCTGGATACGGTTCACTAGCTGTCTGTGCCCGGGTCGGATTGCTGGCATTCTTGGGCGATGCTGCATCAAGCAGTGGCAACTGAACTTCGAGGAGAGGGCATGCGATCCCGGTTTGGGCCTGCGTTGAACTGGCAAGTGTTTGCCGGGCGAGCTGACGGGCGCTCGGTCATCGAACGCCTTCCTATCTGCTTTCCCTATTTGCTTTGCGGCCGAACAGATCCGGGTTGCGCTGCAGCCTTGCTGCGTCGGTGTCTACGCTGGATAGACGGGGTGCCGATGCTCCTGCTGCTGGTGTTCTTGCTGCCGGCGACGGCCGCGGCGCAGGTGGAGAGTCTACCCGTCCGCATCCTCATCAGTTACCAGCATATGGGCTGGGACATGATCGAGGAGAACTTCGTGTTTGAGCGGCTGGCCGGCAAGCAGGCTTACACCTTGCAGGGCAGCTACGAGGACCGCAATGGTGGTCGCAAAAGCCTGCGCCGTGATGTTGATGCCGCGGCAGTGGCGGCCTTGGTTGACGCGATTCGCGAGCCGGCCTGGGATCGGGGGCGTGGCGTTCGTGGTGTTGCCGCGCACTATCGTCGTGGTGAGCTGATCCCCAGCGGAGACTGGGAGAGCTTTCCGTCGAACGGCTGCAGCAAAGCAACGCAGCGGCTGGTCGGCGCCCAGTACGTCAAGAACCAAGGCGTGCAGACGCTGGTGGATGACCTGTATAGCGATGGCATCAGCTGGACCGATGACTATCCGTTTGCAGTCATTCAACTGATCTTGGCCGATGGGCGACGGCAGGTGCTGCACTCCGAATCGCAGAAGGCGCTGATGCTGCCTTGGCGCTTGGGCGAGCCCAATAGCAGAAGGGATTCGGCACCTGAGAACTGGTCCAATCCCATCAGTGAGCATTTGAGGGCGTTGTTGCCGGCCAATAGCTTCCTGCATGCGCGCCTTGATGGTATGGAGGCGATGGCTCAGAAAATTGGCTATCGGGTGCAGCATGCGGTTGGGCTTCAGTGCAGCGCAGATCTCGCTAAGCGCCAAGCCAGGGAATAGGGCGTCGGCTTCAAGGCAGCAGGGCTATCCAGGAACCTGACTCTGACCCCGGTTTTCACCTATGCTCCGCCTACCAGCGGGGGCTGGATAGCCAAGGAGGGGGCGATATGCGGTTTTGGTTGGCGCTTGTTTTGTACGTAGTGTCGGCGGGAGTACGGGCTGGCGATTCCATCGATATCACGCCGTTCGTGCAGCAGGATGTCTACGAGTGGGTGAAGATCTCGCCCGACGGCAAGCACTTTGCGGTGACCAAACCGCTGGAAGACCGCACCGCGCTGCTGATCCTGCGGCGCGAGGACAATGCGTTCACTGCCAAGATCATGGGCGGACCGGATTCGGTGGTTGACGATTTCTGGTGGGCCAATGACGAGCGGGTGGTGGTGTCGCTATCGAGCAAGCAGGGCTCGCGTGATGAGCCGGTGGCGATTGGCGAACTGTATGCGGTGAATGTGGACGGCAAGTACAGCATGTTGCTGGCCAGCCCTTACGGCGTGCGCACGCAGCCCGGGTTGGTCACGGAAATGCGTAATACCTTCGAGCAGTCTGTCTACATGCTCGATCCGCTGGCGGGCGATCCACGCAATGTGTTGGTGTCGGCGGTGCCGGTAGCTAGCGATCCTGTCGTTCGTATCGAGAAGCTCGATATCTACAGTCGCAACCGCGTGCGGATTGCCGAGGTGCCGGTACAGCGTGCCAGCTTTGTGTCCGATCAGGCCGGTGAGGTGCGCTTTGCGGTGGGTGCCAAGGCCGACAACATCTCCAAGCTGTTCTACCGCGAGGCGCGTGGGCAGGATTGGCGTTTGATCAACGACGCCGGTAGCAGCGGGCACCGTCGTTTCCCGCTTGGCTTCAGTGCCGATGGCAAGCTCGCCTATCTGCAGGTTGAGCATGCCAGTGGGCCGGACAGCATCGTGTCCTGGGACCCGGCCAGCGGCCAGGAAGTGACACTGCTGCGTGATCCGCTGGTTGATCCGTATCAGGTCCTTTATGACATGGACGGCAAGACGCCTATCGGCGTGTCGTTCATGAACGAACGTATCAGCAACCGCTTCTTTGATGAAGCTGCGCGTACGCCGCGTTTCTACCGCAGTCTCGAAAAGGTATTCGGCACCGACGCGGTGCGCATGACCTCAGCCACCAGCGATGGCCGCTATGCGCTGTTGTTCGTATGGAGTGACCGCAACAATGGTGACTACTTCCTGTTCGACACGCAGGAGCGCAAGGCTGATCGCATGTTCAGCCGCCGCGAGTGGTTTGAGCCGCAGCAGGTTCCGCCCTCACGCTACGTCAGCTTTCGTGCACGCGATGGCATGCAGCTGCATGGCTATCTGACCGAGCCGCTGAAGCCTGCGAGCGGACCGAGGCCGATGGTGCTGCTGCCGCACGGCGGTCCATTCAGTGTGTTCGACCAATGGCGATTCGATGACGATGCACAGCTGTTGGCGGCTGCAGGCTACGCGGTACTGCGGGTCAATTACCGTGGCTCGGGCAACTACGGCCGTGCGTATACCGATGCGGGTAGCCGCGAATGGGGCGGGCGCATGCAGGACGACCTTGCCGATGCCACGCGCTGGGCAATTGCTGAAGGCGTGGCCGACCGCGAGCGGATCTGTATCTACGGCGCCAGCTACGGCGGCTACGCGGCCTTGATGGGCGCGGCGCGAGATCCCGACCTTTACCGCTGCGCCGCCGGCTATGTAGGCGTCTATGACCTTGAACTGATGCATCGCAATGCCTCAAACCGCAGTAGTTCGGGCCGAACCTGGGCTGGTCAATGGTTGGGTGATCGCGCCGACCTTGGGGCGCTATCGCCGGTGAACCTGGCCGATCGCATCAAGGCACCGGTGTTCCTGGCAGCCGGCGGCAAGGATGAGCGCGCACCCATCGAGCACAGCAAACGCATGGAGCGGGCGCTAAAGAGCGCTGGCGTGCCTGTGGAAACCCTGTACTACCCGAACGAAGGCCACGGCTTCTATACCGAGGCGCACCGACGTGAGTATTACGCACGGTTGCTGTCGTTCGTCGGGCAGCACTTGGGCGGAGCGACCGCGGCGAAGTAAGGGCGAAGGTTGTACGGAGCAACGGTAGCGCTGCGTGGATGGGCGCACAGGCGCTGATATCAACGCCGTAATGCCGACTGTATTGATTCCCTGCGCCACTGTCATTTGCCTTTGCGGAAATGCTGGAGCGGATCTAAAACCGCTTCCGGCAGCCCAGGAAATCTGACTCCGATCCTAGGTTTGCACGATAGAATCTCACCCCCGGGAAAGTCCAGTTCAAGTTATCCAGCCTAAGTACGCTGGGTTGCTGGGGTGTCTTTCCCTCATCTAATCCTTGTCGAAACGGAAGTCGAGTAAATGCAGATTCGTTTGTTGTTGCTGGCCCTGGCGGGTTTTACCTGCGCGGACGCCTACGCCGTAGAAGATGTTCCCGTGCAGCAGTCTGCCGCAACGGTCGATCGGCCCGCGCGCATCCGTCTGTTCGGGCAGAACGGCGTTGGGCTGACCATGTATACCAATGCACGGTGCAAGGACGAGTATGACGAGGAGGTTGAGGCCTCTGGTTCGCTGGGGCATAACTTCAGGGCGCTGGTCGGAAAGAAGAAGGAAAATGAATCTCTCGGTATTCCGGAAACCGAGAGCACGCGCAATCTGGCGTCTCGCGACAAGCTATGGGCTAGCCCGTATTACGCGGAGCATCCGTTGGTGCCTGGCCAGCCCGTATTGTTGCAGGCGAACATCGCCAATGGCTCTGGGTGGAGTTGCAACCGTGGTCGCGGCATCAACACCACCTTTGTCCCGGAGCCGGGTGTGGATTACGAGGGCGACATGATCCGTGACTTCGCTGGGAGGCAGTGCGGTATCGCAATCCGGCGGGTAGCGCAGGACGGGAGCGTTACCGATGTCCAGGGTGGGACGATAGCTTCCAAGTGCACGGCCGAGCCGGTGCATACGCCATCGTTGATGGTGATGTTGATGGATCCCGATAATCTGCAGTACCGGCTCGCCGAAGAGGACGCAGGCATCGATGAGTTGGATAACGATGAGGACAGCATCGAGGACTTGGAGGAGATGATCGCAGAAGCGCCTATCGCCCCGGGTATGCCTGTTTGCATCGTCGCTGGCGAAGAGACGAATACCAGTGAGTTCGGCAAGAAGCTTCCCGCGCTACTGGCGTCGCGCGGCGTCCAAGCGCAGGTGGTCCGGGTGGATGCCAAAGCGCTTGCGGCCGAGTGGAAGCTGACCGAGCAGCGGCCGCTGAGCTTTGCACTGGCTGAGTATTACTGTCGCTCTGTTACTGGGCTGCGCTGACGGGCGATCGTTGGGCGGGTTGGGCGAGCGCTTTGATGAGTGCCCGGATCGACTTCCGGGCGGGTCGATTGCTGGCATCATGCACCAATGGCCCTTACCCTCGATCATCTCCGTCGCTACGCCGTTGCCCGTTCACTGTTCAAGCCAACAAGCTTGATGCGGGCGATCGAGAAGCTGGGCTTCGTCCAGGCCGATCCGATCCGCGCACCTGCGCGGGCGCAGGATCTGACCCTGCGGCATCGCGTGGTGGGTTATCAGGCTGGTGAGCTGGAACGGCGTTATCCACGCCTGCCGTTGGAAGAGGATTTCTTCGTCAACTATGGCTTCCTGCCGCGTGGGCATCATGCGTTGATGCACCCAAGGCAAGCGCGGATGGAATGGACGCCGGCACGTTGGAAGCAGGCGCAGGCGGTGCAGGCCTTCATCGCTGAACGTGGCGCGGTGCACCCGCGTGAAGTGGATGCGCATTTCGCGCATGGCAAGACCACCAACTGGTTTGGTGGCTCGTCCAACGCCAGCACGCAGCTGCTCGACGGCATGCACTATCGCGGGCTGCTGCGGGTGGCGCGGCGCGATGGTGGTACGCGTGTGTATGCGACGCGCGATGCGACGCCACCGGTGCACAGGAGCGATATCGACGCGCGAATGGATGCGCTGATCGACCTGATTGTTGGCAAGTACGCGCCGTTGCCGGATGCCAGCCTCGGTCAGTTAGTGGCCTACCTGGGCAATGGCGTTCCGCAGTGGAAAGACACACGCAAGGCTGCGCTGTTGCGTGCGCGGCAACGTTTGCAGCGGGCGCGGGTGGATGGCGTGGATTGGGTTTGGCCAGCTGACGAGCGTGCGGAAAGCCGCCGCTGGAAACCGGATGCGCAGGTAAGGCTGCTGACGCCGTTCGACCCGGTTGTATGGGACCGTCGCCGTTTCGAGTTGCTTTGGGGCTGGGCGTATCGCTTCGAGGCTTACACCCCTGCACCCAAGCGCAAGCTGGGTTACTACGCTTTGCCGCTACTGTGGGGTGATCGGGTGATTGGTTGGGGCAATCTGTCGGTTGCCGCTGGAGCGTTGAGTGCTCAGCTGCAGTACGTTGAAGGGCGAGCCCCGCGGGATGCTGCTTTTGTCCAGGAACTGGATGCGGAGTTGGCGCGCATGCGGTTGTTTCTTGGTCTGGAGCGCTGAGTTGAAGCTTCTGGTGGCTGCGGCGCAGTCCATATGCACGCCCACTGTTCGGAGATGAAGTGGTCTCATATCGGCGGTGTTTATTACCGCCCCGTGGTTCCTATCAGCTGATCCGGTTGTCGGGCCGAAATTGCCGGTCTGCTCTTCGTGTTCAGGCCGCAGGGGTGGCACGAACGAGTTGAACCATGGCAACTGCATCCGTCATGCTGCAGCGTCGCTCTACTGTCCCACCCACTGGATAAAACGCGTGTCGCCGACCACTACCGCAGCAGCTCGAAATAGTGCCCTGCATATGACTGTGGCGTTCGTTGCCATGGGCAGCTGGGCCACGTTCGCCAATCTGGCGCATCCGATGCCGCGACCGTTGATTGCGGGGTTGGTGCAGGGCACATTGTCGGCACTGATCACTTTGTTCCTGAAGCGCATGATCGAGGCGTTGTCCGCCCGCTTGCCTGGGAGGTCTGGCTATTGGGTGCCGCCGATGGTTGCTGTGATCGCTTCGTTGAGTCTGCTCAGCAGCATTCACTGGCTGGCTGGTACGCCGGAGATCCTGCGTACGATTGTGGTGCCGTTGTCGGTGACGGCCATCTATGCGACTACCTACAACCTCGCGCTGCGGCGCGCATCGGCGGCCAGTACGTAGGAGCGGCGTAAGCCGCGAAGCCATTGCTGTGTCAGCCAGCCAAGAGCTAACCCCTCCCCAACCCTCCCCTTCGCTACGCGAAAGGGAGGGCGTAGTGGGGGGGGGGGGGGGGGGGGGGGGGGGGGCGGGGTGGGAGGGGGCACGCCGGGGCGGGGCGCGGGGGCGAGGGGGGGGGCGGGGGGGGGGGTGTGGGTGGCGGGGGGCCCCCGCCCCCCCCCCCCGCCCCCCCCCCCCCCCCCCCCCCCCCCCCCCCCCCCCCCCCCCCCCCCCACTACAGGTGGAGCTTCAGCAAGGTTGGTGCTTGATGCGAGCTTGGGAGAAGCGGCTTACGCCTCTTCTTCCTCCTCCTCTTCTTCGCCTTCTTCCTCTTCTTCTTCCTCGTCCTCTTCGTCTTCATCCTCTTCTTCGAAGGCGTCAGCTTCTTCGACGCGGACGAAGTTGGGCAGGGTGTCGGCGAAGCTGATCTGCTTGCCGTTGGCCAGCATCGGGCGTACGGCGCGCTTGCCGGCTTCTTCCACTACCGCAAAGCACACCAGGCTCTGCGCGCTCTCGTCACCGGCTTCTTCGAATACGGCTACCCAACCGTCGGCGGGGATGATCTGGATGATGTTGTCTTGCATGGCTGGACCGCTGGTTGAAGGAATGGCGAGCTTGCGTGAAGGCGGGCGCGCTTTGCAACCGTGAGCGCAGGTACTCCTTTGTTCTTGCCTGAACAGCTGGTGGCCTTGGTGAACCGTTGCTGGGGGCACGGCCGTAGGCCTGGGCTGCCTGTGGCTTTACTCGGGGTGCGCTGGCGACGAGGATGAGCGCTGGTCCAGAAGTGGAATCACGCCATGCTCCAATGCCGCACCCTCGCCACCGCAGCCGGCGGCATAGCGCCCGCATCGTTATGGGTAGACCTGTGCCAACCGACGCCGGAAGAGCTGGAGCTGGCGTCGAGGCAGGTGGGTTTCCGCATTCCCGACCGTGCCGGCATCAGCGAGATCGAGTTCAGCAGCCGGGTGCGCGTGGTGGGCGAGGCGCTGGTGCTGAATCTGCCGCGCTTCCAGTACGAGGTTGAACATATCGTCGGGCCGCTGGGTTTCGTGGTTGCACCCAATGCGCTGGTGGTGCAGCGCGAGCACCGCATCGATGCGCTGGAAGGCGTGGAGGAGGAGCTGGGCAAGCATCCCTGTCTTCGCCCGGGCGATCTGTTCCTGCGCATGATCGAGCACATTGTCGATCGCCTGGCCGATCTATTGGAATCGCTGGAAAGTACGATGAGCGAGTTCTCGCGGCAGGCCTTCTACAAGCCCAAGGGCAAACGCGCCTCACGTCGCTTGGAGCAGATGCTGCATGAGGTGGGGTTGATGGGGCGACGCATTGGTGCGCTGCATAACACCTTGCATGGGATGCTGCGGATGATGAGCTATCTGGATGAATCCACGCCGGACTGGTTTGGCGCTGATGCGCCCAAACGCATCAAGCTGGTGGTCAAGGACCTCACTTCGCTGAGCGAGTTCGAGCAGCAGCTTGGTGACCGCAACGAGTTCCTGCTGGACAGCGTGCTCGGCCTGATCAACATGGACCAGAACGAAGTGATGAAGGTGATGGCCGTGGCCTCGGTAGTGGGCATCCCACCGACCGTGATGGTCGGGGTGTGGGGCATGAACTTCGCCTCGATGCCGGAATTGCATTGGCATTACGGCTACGCCATTGCGTTGGCTGTAGTAGGGCTGAGCATCGTGGTGCCGTTGCTGTGGTTCAAGCGACGGGGTTGGATCTGATTGTGCGCGGATGCGACGCATTCTCGCCTACAATCGCTGCTCTTTCGAACCCCTGATGGAATCGATGTCTGCCAAACCAATGACCCCCGTTGGCAAGCTGTTTGCCGCCGCCGCACTGATTGAAGGTGTCACCTGGGCCGGGCTGCTGATCGGCATGCTGCTCAAGTACGGTACCGGCACCACCGAGCTTGGGGTGTGGCTGTTCGGCCGCCTGCATGGCCTGGCCTTTCTGTTCTACATCGTGGTCACCCTGTACGCCTGGGTGAAGCTGCGTTGGCCGCTGTGGGCCGTATTGTTGGCTTTGCTGGCAGCGGTGCCGCCGTTGGTGACAGTGCCGCTGGAAATGTGGTTCCGTCGCATCGGTCTGTTGTCCGAGCGTCCGCTTTGATTCGGTTTTGATTTGACAATGATGTGATGGCGCGGCCGGCTTCCACACGGTCGCGCCATTGAACCAGCAGTGACACCGGGTATTACGGGCTCCGGTTACATACGTTGCGGAAGCAGTTCTTGCGGAGTGTTGCGCTCGTCATGAATGTCGATGCTTTACCTCGTCAGCAGCCTTTCCCATTGCTTTCTGAGCCTTTCCTGCATTTTTCTCCATGCTGCCGGCTATCTGCTGGGTTTTGTTGCCTGTCAACTTTCCAGCAGCTTCCTTTATGGCACCCTTGATTTCGTGTTTGGTGCCTTCAACACGGTTGCGGTCCACAAACAGTCTCCGGAAACGTCTGCCTCGCTGCAGACGCTTGCAGCCTGCGCATTGCCGGGTTTGCTGCAGGTGAGCGCAATGTTGTGATCGCGTTGTGCGCGCCGGCGAATTTAGCCTGCGTTGTGTGTGCGCATGTTGGGGCGCGAGTCAGGGCCGAGCGTGTTGGCCGGATTCAGCTGGCCACGTTCGGGCGGCTCCGCGCGTGGCGGACATGCCATCAACCTGGACGGCGATGCTGATTGGCAGCCGGAGGCGCTTGAAGGCGTCGTGCGTCTGAGGCGTTGGTGTTGCGTGGCTTGCTCAAAGCGCGGCGGCGGCGCGGGCCAGCTTGTTGTGGCGCATCGTCCTGCCGGTGTTGGCCCTGGTATGTCTGCCCGAAGAGCGGGGTCGGACAGCTATGGCGTAGTTGGGGGTGGAGCAGCCTTCATGTGAGGGCAGGCAGCTGGCCAGGGTGCCCAGGCCTGTCCCGCATTTCCGTCAAACTGACTGGCAAAGGTGTACCTGTCGATTTGATGGTGGATAATTGCCCATCGCCAATGCCGTCAAGGGATTGCGGCGGTTGGCCCTGGAGCGGCCTGGGCGGTGCTGTACCGCCTGCAGCGAGGTGGTTCGAGGGGGCTCCCGCATCGCGATCGGCAGGGTTCGTTTGCCGCAGGTTTAGGTTGGTTCTTCTAGTTTTCCCCGGCAGGTCGGCTTCTCCTTCAAGGAATTCAGGTGCAACACGCAAGCAAACAGCGTTACGGCAAGGTGTGCCGCCAGGACTGCCTGCAGATGGCGCTGCGGGGTAAGCAATGAGCAACAGCGTCACCACCAGCAACGGGCTGGATGCGGGTATTGCCGTGCTCCCGGCGGAACACCCGTTGCCCATGCCCGAGCAGTCGTTGCGTCAGGGCACGCTGCATGTGCCACGGCAGAAGACCGCACCGGCCAACATCGGCCTGCGCCGCCTGTATGTATTCGGCACCACCGCGCTGACCACGCTGCTCGCCACCTGGTTGATGGCGCGGGTGCTGTCCAATGGTGGCATCAACGTGCTCGAAGCCTGTCTGCTGGGGCTGTTCGTGCTGCTGTTCGCCTGGATCGCGATGTCCTTCGTCAGCAGCCTGGCCGGGCTGCAGGCGCTGCTGCGTGGCCGCCGCAAGCTCGGCATCTACCCGGATACGCCGCTGCCGCAGCTGCGCAGCCGTACCGCCTTGTTGATGCCCACCTATAACGAAGACCCGCGCCGGATGATGGCCGGTCTGCAGGCGATCTATGAATCGGTGGCCGCTACCGGGCAGTTGGAGCACTTCGATTTCTACGTGCTCAGCGATACCACCCGCGATGCGATCGGTCGTGCCGAAGAGCAGGTATTCGCGCGGCTGGTGGAAGCTACCGGCGGCGCCGAACGGTTGTATTACCGCCGCCGCGCCAGCAATGTCGGGCGCAAGGCCGGCAATATTGCTGATTGGGTGCGGCGCTTCGGTGGTGCCTACCCGCACATGCTGATCCTCGATGCCGACAGCCTGATGACTGGCGATGTGATCGTGCGGCTGGTGTCGGCGATGGAAAACCATCCGACCGTTGGCCTGATCCAGTCGTTGCCGGCGGTGGTCGGTGGCCGCACTGCTTTCGCCCGCATGCAGCAGTTTGGTGGCCGCGTGTACGGGCCGGTGATGGCTTATGGCGTGGCCTGGTGGCACGGCGCGGAGAGCAATTACTGGGGCCATAACGCGGTGATCCGCACCCAGGCGTTTGCCGAGCAGGCCGGCTTGCCGGAACTGCCGGGACGCAAGCCGTTTGGTGGCCATGTGCTGAGCCATGACTTCGTCGAGGCCGCGCTGATCCGTCGTGGTGGCTGGGCCTCGCACATGGTGCCGTACCTGCACGGCAGCTACGAAGAAGGCCCGCCGACCCTGACCGACCTGCTGATCCGTGACCGCCGCTGGTGCCAGGGCAATCTGCAGCATTCCAAGGTGGTGGCAACACCGGGTCTGCACTGGGTAAGCCGTGTGCACATGTTGATCGGTATCGGCCATTACTTCACCGCACCGATGTGGGCGATGTTGATGCTGATAGGCATCGCCATCCCGCTGATCCACGGTGGCATTGATCTGGCCGAGGAACTGCATCTGCATCTACGGATGTCGCCGGCGCATTATTGGCGTGGCCTGGATCAGGACGGCGTGTTCTGGGTGTTCGTGGTGACCATGGTCGCGCTGCTGTCGCCCAAGTTGATGGGCTATGTGGCGATGCTGACCTCGAGCAAGGAACGGATTGGTTGCGGTGGCGCGTTCCGCGCGTTCATTTCGATGCTGCTGGAAACCGTGCTGGCGGCGCTGATGGCGCCGGTGGTGATGTATGTGCAGTCGCGCGGTGTGGCTGAAGTGCTGGCCGGCAAGGATTCAGGCTGGGATGCGCAACAGCGTGATGATGGCAGTATTTCGGTGAGCGCCTTGCTGCGCAGTTACGGCGGCTTGAGCGTATTCGGCGTGGTGATGGGTGTGGCCGCCTATATGGTGTCGCCGCCGCTGGCGGCGTGGATGGCGCCGGTAGTGATCGGCATGGCGCTGGCCGTACCGGTGGTGGCATGGACCTCCTCGCGCAAGGCGGGCGATTGGCTGCGAAAGCATGGCCTGCTGTGTATCCCGGAAGAGAACGCACCGCCGCCGGTGCTGCTGCGTGCAGCTGAGTTGCGCGCGGCGGCGCTCAAGGAACCGCTGCAGGACTAGCAGCGGCTGTGGCTGTGGTTGTGGGAGCGGCGTAAGCCGCGAAGCCGATAGCAATGCGCTGCCATTTGGCCTGCGATCTATGCGCAGGTAGCTGGCTTGCCTTCAATCGGCAGCTCCACCAGCTTCGCGGCTTACACCGCTCCTACAAGGCTCCGGATGGTTTTTTTGTAGGAGCGGCGTAAGCCGCGAAGCCGATAGCAACGCAACGCCATTTGGCCTGCGATCTCCGCGCAGGCAGCCGGCTTGCCTTCAACCGGCAACACCACCAGCTTCGCGGCTTACACCGCTCCTACAGAAGCAGCGGCTCCACCTATGGCTGTGCCGGGCAGGCATAATTCCTGCCTGTCTTTGGGAGTCATACACATGCTGGAAACAGTGGAGCAGGAAACCGGCGCGTCGCCGGAATGGTCGGTGATCTGGCTGCATGGTCTGGGTGCCGATGGCCATGATTTCGCGCCCATCGTGCCCGAGCTGGTGCGTCCGCAGTGGCCGGCGATCCGCTTCGTGTTTCCGCATGCACCCAAGCGCCCGGTCAGCATCAACAACGGCATGCCGATGCGTGCCTGGTACGACATCGTCAGCATGGATTTCCGCAGCCGCGCCGATGCCAAGGGTGTCGCCGAGTCGGTTGTGCAGCTGGAAGAGCTGATTGCCCGTGAACAGGCGCGCGGCGTCCCGGCCAGTCGCATTCTGCTTGCCGGCTTCTCGCAGGGCGGGGCGATCATCCTGTCCGCTGGCCTCAAACGCAGCGAGCCAGTAGCCGGACTGGTGGCTTTGTCGACCTATCTGCCGGAGGTGGATGCCGCCCCGTCGCAGTTGGTGGATGGCGCCAATGCCCAGCCGGTATTCATGGCCCATGGCAGCGCTGATCCGGTGATCCCGCTGCAGATCGCCGAACACAGTGCACAGGTGCTGAAGACGCTGGGCTTCGGCGTGGAATGGCACCGCTATGCGATGGCCCACCAGGTCTGCGGCGAGGAGATCCACGCGCTCGGTGACTGGCTGCAGGCCCGTTTCGCGCAGGTGTGATTGGTTTGTGAGCTACCGCGCAGTTGCTGGAGTGTTGACGGCGGCGTACAGCGAACCCGGCTACCATGTCGCCACGACTGGGGAGCCGTGAGCGAGGTAGTGGTGTGAAGGTAGTAATTGCCGATGACGAGCCGTTGGCACGCGAGCGCTTGCGCGCGCTGCTGGCCGAGCTGGCGGAGGTGGAGGTGGTTGGCGAGGCTGCCAACGGCAACGAGGCCTTGCACGTCTGTGCGCAGAGCCAACCGGATCTGGTGTTGCTGGATATCGCCATGCCGGGCATCGATGGCCTGGAAGTCGCCCGCCATCTGGCCCGGTTCGAACCGCGCCCGGCGGTGGTGTTCTGCACTGCTTACGATGCCCACGCTTTGTCTGCTTTCGAGGCGGCGGCGATTGATTACTTGATGAAACCGGTGCGGGCCGAACGTCTGGCCGCGGCGCTGGAGCGCGCCCGCACCTTCATCGCCGGCCGCGCCAACGCGGCGCCGGCAGTAGCTACCCAGGCGCGGCGGGTGCTGTGCGCGCGCCTGCGCGGCAGCCTGCGGCTGGTGCCGGTGGAGGACATCCTCTACCTGCAGGCCGAGGAAAAGTACGTGGTAGTGCACCACCTGCGTGGCGAGGACCTGATTGAGGAATCGCTACGTTCGCTGGAAGACGAGTTTTCCGGGCGTTTCATCCGTATCCACCGCAACTGCCTGATCGCTCGTGATCGGCTGCAGGAAGTCCGGCGCACGCCGGCCGGGCAGGTGCAGGCGGTGCTGCGTGACGTGCCGCAGCCGCTGGAAATCAGCCGCCGCTGCGTGGCCGGGTTGAAGATCGAGATGGAACGGCTGTGACCCGGGGCTTGCAGCGGCGATAATGGCCGCATGAGCATCCTGCGTATCGCCACCCGAAAGAGCCCGCTTGCCCTGTGGCAGAGCGAACACGTTGCCGATCGTCTGCGTCAGGCCCACCCGGGCCTGCAGGTGGAGCTTGTGCCGATGAGCACGCGCGGCGACGAAATCCTCGACCGCTCGCTGGCGGCCATCGGCGGCAAGGGCCTGTTCCTGAAGGAGCTGGAGCTGGCGATGCTGCGCGGCGAAGCCGATTGCGCGGTGCATTCGCTGAAGGACGTACCGATGGAGCTGGAAGCGCCGTTCGTGTTGCCTGCGATCTTGACCCGTGCCGATTCGGCCGATGCCTTCGTTTCCAACACCTATCCCTCGCTGGATGCCTTGCCGCAGGGTGCCTGTGTGGGTACCTCGTCGCTGCGCCGACAGGCACAGCTGCGCGCGCTGCGTCCGGACCTCAAGTCGCGCGACCTGCGTGGCAACGTCAACACCCGCCTGGCCAAGTTGGATGCGGGCGAATACGACGCCATCATCCTGGCCTGCGCCGGCCTGGAGCGCTTGGAGCTGGGCGCGCGCATCCGCGATCGTCTGGTCGCCCCGCAATGGCTGCCGGCACCGGCACAGGCGGCGGTGGCGATTGAATGTCGGCAGGACGCCGTGGACATCATCAACCTGCTCAAGGCACTGGATGACGCATCCACCCGTACCTGCGTGGAAGCGGAGCGGGCAATGAACCGCGCATTGGATGGCAGCTGCCATGTACCGGTGGCGGGTCTGGCGCAGTGGCGCGGTGAAGACCTGTGGCTACAGGGTCTGGTCGGCGGCGTCGCCGATGGCCGTGCAGTTCGTGCGCAGGCGCAAGGCCCGGCGAGCGACCCGGAAGCACTGGGGCGCGAAGTGGCGCGTCAGTTGTTGGAAGGTGGTGCAGGCGAGTTGTTGCGCTGATTCTGCCGTTGTAGGAGCGGCGTGAGCCGCGAAGCCACAAATGCAGGAGATGGCATGAGCGCCGGTTGCATCGGCGCGCAAGCATGGCCAGCTTCGCGGCTTACGCCGCTCCTACAAAACTGCAAAACAATGCCGATTTGCCTGGTTTTGCTGGTAAAGCCCGTGCCGAGCATGGCTCGGCACTACCGGGAAGCGGATGCCGGGCATGCGCCCGGCGCCTGCTTACTTGAAGCTGTAGACCACGTTCATGGTGGTCAGGGTGTCGGTCTTGCGCTTGTCTTCGGCGACGTCGCTGTTGTGGCGGGCCTGCCAGCCCGCCTTCAGGGCGAAGTGCTTGTTCATGCTCACCGAGACGCCGAAATCATTCTGCGCGAAGGTGTTGTACGAGCCCGATTCCACCAGCAGCGAGTTCACCAGGTCGGTGTTTTCGGTGAGGGCATACTTCAGGTCGAACAGGCCGCGCCCAATCAGACCGGTGCGGTCTTCGTCGGTATCGGCATTGTGCGAACGGCGCACACCGGGGCCGATCTGCGTATCTAGGGTCAGGCGCTCGCCATCGATCAGGCGCGTGCCGTAGCCCAGACCGAAGCTGCCCTGGCGGTCGTAGGTGGCAAAGTCGTCGCTTTCATAACGCACGGTGGCGGTGAGCTGACGGTGCTCGCCCAGCTGCAGGGCGCTGCCGGCGCTGCCGGTGTAGCGGTTGGCGGTGGTCTGGCGCTTGCGGCTGGTGCTGCCATCGTCGGAGGTTTCGGTGTACTCGGCGCTGGAGCGCAGACCGAACAGATCCATGCTGTGGATCCAATCGTTGTCGGTGTAGCGCAGCTTCAAACGGCCATTGAAACTTTCGGTGGTGCTGTTGCCGTGGGCCGAGGCAAAGCCCAGCTCACCGCCGCTGCCGCTCCACGGGGAGGTCATGGCAGCAAGGTCGGAAGCGTCATCGGCCCAGGCCAGCGGGGCGGCCAGCAGCAACGGCAGCAATAGGGAAACACGCAGGGACATCAGGGGGATCTCCAGGGGAGAGACGGGAATGGTTGGCGCTGCGATGATACCGGATGGTCCCTGACCCTCAGGCGCACAGAGGGGCTGCGGGCTTCATCTGCGGTTGCGCAGGTGGCTGATCTGCTCCATTGCAGCCCGGAGTCGGACATAATCCGGACATGGACCGCTATGAACGCATCAACGCGCTGCACCGTCTGCTCAAGTCCGCCCGCTATCCGGTCACGGTGATGCGGTTGCAGGAGGAATTGGGCTGTTCCCGTGCCACGGTCTACCGTGACCTGGCCTTTCTGCGTGATGCGCTGATGGCGCCGGTGGAGGGCGATGGCGAGGCCGGGTTCCGCTACATGAGTGGGGAAAGCGATCGTTTCGAGCTGCCGGGTTTGTGGCTGAGTTCGGAGGAGTTGCATGCCTTGCTGGCGTCGCAGCACTTGTTGTCGCGCACCGGCGGCGGGGTGTTGTCGTCAATGTTGGCACCGCTGCAGCAGCGCATCGAGGGTTTGCTGGCTGCGCAGGCGGGTGCTTCGCATTGGCCGGTGGAGCGGGTGCGGGTGATTCCGCACCGTGGCCGCAAACTGGACGAGGCCAGTTTCCGCACAGTGGCTTCCGGTGTGCTGGAGCGCAAGCAGCTGTCCTTTGAATACCGCGCACGTTCCACCGATGAGGCGACTCGCCGCACGGTGTCACCGCAGCGCATCACCCATTACCGCGACAACTGGTACCTGGACGCTTGGGACCACAACCGCGAGGCAGTACGCAGTTTTGCGGTGGACCGTATTCATCAGGCGCGGCTGCTCGATCAGCCGGCGCGTGATGTCGCCGATGAAGAGTTGAACGAACAGCTGGCGGCCAGCTACGGCATCTTCTCGGGTGCACCCAAGGGCTGGGCGACGATTGTGTTCAGTGCCAAGGCCGCGCGCTGGGTGGCTGATGAGCATTGGCATTCCAAGCAGCAGGGGCGGTTTCTTGCTGACGGGCGTTATGAATTGAAGGTGCCGTACAGCGTGTCGCGCGAGCTGTTGATGGACGTGCTGCATTATGGCTCTGACGCGGAGATCGTGGAGCCGCAGTCCTTGCGTGAGCAGGCCAAGGCGTTGTTGTCGCTGGCATTGAGCAACTACGACTGAGGCAGTTGTGCCGTGCATGGCTCGGCTATTGCCCTGCTGTGCTCTTGCTCTGCTTGGCTCTGCTCTGCTCTGGTTCTGTTCTGCTTGGCTCTGCTTGGCTCTGCCCTGCGTTGCTCCGCTCATGCTCTGCTTTCCCCTCTCCCGCCTGCGGGAGAGGGGTAGGGGTGAGGGCAGCTCCTGCTTGTAGTTTCTTTTTGCAGTTGCAGTTGCAGTTGCTTTACGGAAAGGCAGAGCAACAGCCAGCGCGAAGAACGAAAGGCCAGAGCTTCCCCTCACCCCAACCCCTCTCCCGTAAACGGGAGAGGGGGCAGCAACAGCAACAGCAAGGCCAAAGCAGAAGCCGAAGCCGAAGCCGAAGCCAGAGCTAGAGCAGAACCTAAAGCACAAAAGAAAACAGCCGCGTTCGCGGCTGTTTTCTTTCAGATCAATCAGCTATCAAACCCGGCCGAAGATCAACGTCGCATTGGTACCGCCAAAGCCGAAGCTGTTCGACATCACCGTGTCCAGCTTCGCATCCTGCGTCTTGCGCAGAATCGGGAAGCCTTCCACGCGCTCGTCCAGGGTTTCGATATTGGCCGAGCCAGCCATGAAGCCATCACGCATCATCAGCAGGCAGTAGATCGCCTCGTGCACGCTGGCTGCGCCCAAGGAGTGACCCGACAATGCCTTGGTCGAAGACAACGGCGGTACCGCATCACCGAACACCTGGCGCACCGCGCCCAGCTCGGTCACGTCGCCCAGCGGCGTCGAGGTGCCGTGGGTGTTCAGATAGTCGATCGGACGGTCCAGGCCTTCCATCGCCATCTTCATGCAACGCACGGCGCCTTCGCCCGACGGGGCGACCATGTCGGCACCGTCGGAAGTCACGCCGTAACCAACCAGCTCGGCATAGATGCGCGCACCACGAGCCACGGCGTGGTCGTAGTCTTCCAGCACCAGCATGCCGGCGCCGCCAGCGATGACGAAGCCATCGCGGTTGGCGTCGTACGGGCGCGATGCCGTGCTCGGGGTTTCGTTGAAGCTGGTGGACAGTGCGCCCATGGCGTCGAACATCACGCTCATCGACCAGTGCAGGTCTTCACCACCGCCGGCAAACATCACGTCCTGGGCGCCGTGGCGGATCAGGTCGGCGGCAGCGCCGATGCAATGCGCTGAGGTGGCGCATGCGGCCGACAGTGAATAGCTCAGGCCCTTGATGCTGAAGGCCGTGGCCAGGTTGGCCGATACGGTCGAGCACATCGTGCGCGGCACCATGTACGGGCCTACCTTGCGCACGCCACGGTTGCGCAGCAGATCGGCGGCTTCCACCTGCCATTCGCTGGAGCCGCCGCCGGAGCCGGCGATCAGGCCGGTACGCACGTTGCTGACCTGGCTTTCGTCCAGGCCGGCATCGGCGATGGCGTCACGCATGGACACGTAGCTGTAGGCCGCTGCATCGCTCATGAAACGCTTGAGCTTGCGGTCAACCTGCGCCTCCAGATCGATATCGACCTTGCCGCCAACCTGGCTGCGCAGGCCGGCTTCGGCGTGGTCGGGCAGGGTGACGATGCCGGGACGGCTGTCACGCAGGGCGCTGGACACAGTGTCCAGATCGTTGCCAAGGCAGGACGTGATGCCCATGCCGGTAATGACGACACGACGCATCAGAAGCTCTCGGTTGAGGTGAACAGACCTACGCGCAGGTCCTTGGCGGAATAGATCTCGCGGCCGTCGACCAGCATGCGGGCGTCGGTCTGTGCCATCACCAGCTTGCGGTTGATCACGCGCGAAACATCGATTTCGTACTGCACCAGCTTGGCGCTGGGCAGCACCTGGCCGGTGAACTTGACCTCGCCACAGCCCAGCGCACGGCCACGGCCTTCTGCGCCCAGCCAAGTGAGATAGAAGCCGGTCAGCTGCCACATGGCATCCAGGCCGAGGCAGCCAGGCATCACCGGGTCGCCGATGAAGTGGCAACCGAAGAACCACAGGTCAGGACGGATATCCAGCTCGGCCCGGATCATGCCCTTGCCGTGCGCGCCACCGTCCTCGCGGATCTCGGTGATGCGGTCGAACATCAGCATCGGGTCGTTGGGCAGGCGGCCTTTGTTGGGGCCGAAAAGTTCGCCACGCGCGCTGGCCAGCAGCTGGTCGCGCGAGAAAGCATGCAGACGGGTCATCCGGTGTAATCCAAAGCCATTGCGAGCCCCGGAGCATGCTGCAGCATCTGCGTTCAATCAAATGTTTTAACTGGACGGTTGCGTATGTTAGCCGCAGATAAGCGCCGTTCGCGGGCTGTTACGGGAGGTATGAATAAGTACATTTGTGAGGACAAGTGTGCATTTAGCGACAACAGCTATCATGTTGGCTACCTTTTAGGACTGTTGCCTTGAGCGAGCAGCGCAAGATCATCCACGTCGACATGGACGCCTTCTATGCGTCCGTGGAGCAGCGTGATGACCCCAGTTTGCGCGGACGGCCGGTGGTGGTGGCCTGGCGCGGGGCGCGTTCGGTGGTGTGCGCGGCCTCCTACGAGGCCCGCAAGTTCGGGGTGCGCTCGGCGATGCCGGCGTTGCGGGCCGAGCGCCTGTGCCCGGATGCGGTGTTCGTGCCGCCGGACTTTGCCCGCTACAAGGCGGTGTCGCGACAGATCCGCGAGATCTTCCTGCAGCACACCCCGCTGGTGGAGCCGCTGTCGCTGGATGAGGCTTTTCTGGATGTGACGGAATCGCCGAGCTGCGACGGCATCGCCACCGAGATTGCCCGCACCATCCGCGCGCAGATCCGCGAGACCACCGGCCTGACCGCCTCGGCCGGGATCGCGCCGAACAAGTTCCTGGCCAAGGTCGCCTCGGATTGGCGCAAGCCCGATGGTCAGTTCGTGGTGCCGCCATCAAAGGTGGAGCAGTTCTTGACGCCGTTGCCGGTCAAGCGGGTGCCGGGCGTGGGTAAGGTGATGGAGGGCAAGCTGTCGGCGCTGGGCATCGTTACCGTCGGTGACCTGCGCGCGCTGCCGCTTGAACAGCTGCAGGCCCTGTTCGGTAGTTTTGGTGCTGGCCTGTATCGGCGTGCGCGCGGTATCGACGAGCGGCCGGTGGAACCGGATCAGCCGGTGCAGTCGATTTCTTCCGAGGATACGTTTGCGGAAGACCTGCACATGGGCGAGTTCGATGAAGCGATCACCCAGTTGGCGGAACGTACGTGGCGCGCAACCGGGCGCACCGAGCGCATCGGTCACACCGTCGTACTGAAGTTGAAGACCGCGCAGTTCCGCCTTCTCACCCGCAGCTATACACCGGATACGCCGCCAAGCTCGGTCGAGGATCTGCGCGATATCGCCCTGGCCTTGTGTCAACGTGTGCAGTTGCCAGCAGATACGCGCTATCGGTTGGTGGGCGTTGGCTTGTCCGGTTTCCGTGATCGCGAAGAGGCGGTGATCCAAGGCGATTTGTTCCGCAACATCTCGCTGGCTTGAGTACACCCCCTGCGTGATGCTGCGCCGCTACAATCGGTGGCTCATTGCTTGGGAGTGTGGACGCGTGGCGATCAAGGCCTTGGTTTTCGATTTGGATGGCACGTTGGTGGACAGCGCGGATGATATTGCCGAGGCGGTGAACCTCACTTTGGAAGAGCTGGCGCTGCCGCGCGTGTCAGAGGCAACAGTGCGCAGCTGGATAGGCGAGGGCGTACGCAATCTGGTTACTACCGCATTGGGTAATGCTGAGAGTGCTTTTTCGCTTGATGACGTGATGCCGGTTTTTATGCGGCACTACAGCGCTTGTCTGTTGCGCAGCCCGCGCTTATATGACGGTGTTGGTGAGGCGCTGACGGCATTGCAGGCGCGCGGCTTGCCGATGGCCATCTGCACCAACAAGCCGGCAGCCATGGTTGCGCCGTTGTTGCAGCATCTCGGGATTGCCGGGTTCTTCGCGCACATCATCGGTGGCGATTCCTTGCCGCAGCGCAAGCCTGCGGCAGAACCGTTGTTGCATGTGGCGCAGCTGCTGCAGCAGCCGGTGGCTGATTGCCTGATGGTGGGTGATTCGGGCACGGACCTGGGTGCGGCCAACAACGCCGGCATGCCGATCGTGCTGGTGCGCTATGGCTATTCGCGCGACCTGGATCTGGATGCCGCCGATGCCGTGGCGGTGATCGACGATATGCGTGAGCTGGTGGCGATCGTCGCGTAACCGGCAGCATTTGTAGGAGCAGCGTAAGCCGCGAAGCCGACAGCAATGAAGTCGCAGGAATTTCCGCAATCGGGTAGTCCATCAGCTTCGCGGCTTACGCCGCTCCTACAAATCAGGGGTCACAGCCTCATTGTCCGTAGTTATCAATAATCATTCTCATTTGGTGTAGAATGCGGCCATCCCGCAGCGTGTCTGGCGTTTGTTTCCGGCAGCTGCATTCGATATCCGTCGTTCCTCAAGCTGTTCGCCAGAGGGGCGCATCCCCACTGTCGAGAGGCTTCCCCCATGTCCCGTCGTTCGTCGTCGCGGTTGTCCGCGCGTGTCTTGCTGTCCCGCAACCCCCTTTCCGCTGCGCTGGCTTTGAGCGCGTTGCTCGCCGGTCCGGCATTGGCCGAAGGCGCAGCAGCGGCTACCGACATCGACACCGTGCATGTCACCGCCGAACAGATCGCCAAGCAGGCCTTGGGCAGCTCGGTAATCACCGCGGTCGATCTGGAGCGTCTGCCGCCGGCCAATGACTTGTCCGAAGTGATCCGGCGCATGCCCGGCATCAATTTGACCGGCAATACCGCGTCGGGCTCCTACGGCAATTTCCGCCAGATCGACATCCGTGGCATGGGCCCGGAAAACACCTTGATCCTGATTGATGGCCGCCCGGTCAGCTCGCGGGACTCGGTGCGCATGGGCCGCAGCGGTGAGCGTAACAGCCGCGGCGACAGCAACTGGGTGCCGGCCGAGGCGGTCGAGCGCATCGAGGTGTTGCGTGGTCCGGCCGCGGCACGTTACGGCTCGGGCGCTTCCGGTGGTGTGGTCAACATCATCACCAAGAAGCCGACCGGTGACCTGACCGGCTCGCTGACCTTGTACGGCAGCCAGGCCGAGCACAGCGATGAAGGCGATAGCGAGCGCGTTGGTTTCCAGTTGTCCGGTCCGTTGAGCGAGCAGCTGTCGTTTCGTCTGTTCGGCAACGTTAACAAGACCGAGCCGGATGCCTTGTCGCTCAATGAAGAATTCGCCACCGGCGTGACTCCGCCGGCCGGCCGCGAAGGTGTACGCAACCGCGATATCAGTGGCCTGCTGCGCTACGACATCAACGACAAGCATGTGCTGGAGCTGGATGCCAGCGTCAGCCGCCAGGGCAATATCTACTCCGGCGAGCGCGGCGTCAGCGGTGACGGCTTCGAGCGTTTGAATGCGCTGTACGGTGCCGAGACCAACGTGATGCTGCGCCGTTCGTTCGGCCTGACTCATCGCGGCAGCTACGACTGGGGTACCTCGCGCATCGCCGCCGCCTACGACGACACCGATAACACCCGTTTGAACGAAGGCTTGGCCGGTGGCCCAGAAGGCTCGATCACCGAAGGCGCGAGCTTCTCCACGTCTGAGCTGACCTCCACCCGCGTGGACGGCGAGATCAACGTGCCGTTGAACTGGGGCGGCATTGAGCAGGTGGCAACGCTGGGCTTCGAGTACCGCGACATGAAGCTGGATGACCCGTACTCGGTGACGCAGACGTCCAGCAGCGGTGGTGGCATCCCGGGTTACGACGGCGTGCGCACTGGTAAGAGCGACCAGCAGTTCGCGGCCGTGTTCGTCGAAGACAACCTGTATATCGGCGAGCGCTGGACGCTGACCCCGGGCCTGCGCTTCGATCACCATTCGCAGTTCGGCAACAACCTCAGCCCCAGCCTCAACGTGCAGTTCAAGCTGGCTGAAGACTGGGCAATCAAGGGCGGCATCGCGCGCGCGTTCAAGGCACCGAACCTCTATCAGGCCAACCCGGATTACCTCTATTACACGCGCGGCAATGGCTGCCCAGTGCTGAACCCGAACCTGGGTTCGGGTTGCTATGTGATGGGTAATGCCAACCTCGATCCGGAAACCAGCATCAACAAGGAAATCGGCATCGAGTGGGCGCCGGACAACGGCTGGCACGCCTCGGTCACCTACTTCCATAACGACTACAAGGACAAGATCGTCGCCGGCCAGGACCGTATAGGCATCACCAATGACACCAAGGGTCAGGTATTCCAGTGGACCAATGCGCCGGAAGCCATCATTCGTGGCGTCGAGGGCAACGTGAAGGTGCCGCTGATTGGAGGTGGTGATGTGCTGTCGTGGAACACCAATGTCACCTGGATGATCGAGAACGTCGACAAGACCACTGATCAGCCGCTGTCCATCATTCCCGAGTACACGGTCAATACCTTCCTGGATTGGCAGGTCAATACGCAGTTGTCGTTCATGCTGACCGGCACCTTCTACGGCAAGCAGGAATCGGCCACGCAGGCCAGCACCACCGGTGCGGCATTGCCGCCGGATACGCGCGCTGCCTATGACCTGTGGAGCCTGGGCGGCCAGTACCGGATCACGCCGAAGGTGCGTGTCGGCGGCGGCGTCAACAACCTGTTCGACAAGCGCCTGTTCCGCGAAGGCACCACCAGCACCAGCGCCACCGGTGCAGGCGCCGCTACCTACAACGAACCCGGCCGCAGCTACTGGGTGAACCTGACCGTCGGCTTCTGATCCAGGCATAGCGATGACAACTCACATGCGTATCCGCTTTCACTCGCTGCTCGCCGTGGCCGCGCTGCTGCTGCTCGGCGTAGTCGCGCCGATGGCAGTGGCCCAGCAACGCAATCCTGCGCAGCTGATGGGCCAGACCGTTGCCGACACTGGCTCGGCGCACTACCGCTTTGAACGCTTCGTGGTGCGCAGTGATGATGGCCAGCGCACGTGGCGGGTCAACCTGGGCATCCCTGCCGGTAAAGCACCGGCAGCGGGTTTTCCGGCCTTGTGGATGCTCGATGGCAATGGCGCGTTGATGGAATTCGACGCGCCGCTGCTGGAGGAACTGGCGCAGAAGCAGCCGACGGTGCTGGTGTTCGTCGGTTATGACAACCAGCAGCGCATCGACTCGCCTGCACGTACCCGCGATTACACGCCGATTGCTGACCAGCCCGAAGACGGCGGCGAAGCGGTAGGCGGTGGCGCCGATGCGTTCCTGGAAGTGATCGAGCGGCGCATCCGTCCGCAGCTGGTGCAGCACGTGGCAACCGATGCCAACAAGCAAGCACTGTGGGGCCATTCGCTGGGCGGGCTGTTCGTGCTGCATACGCTGTACACGCGCAGCGGTGCATTCCAGACCTATGTGCCGGCCAGCCCGTCGCTGTGGTGGCAGCAGGGCGCGATGCTGGGCGCTCCCGAGCGCCAGTTCATCGGCAACAATGCCGGTCATCGCGCGCGGGTGCTGATGATGCTTGGTGGCGGTGAGCGTGATCGCGATACCAGCAACCGCGACATGAGCAACCCGCGTGTGCTCGCACATCTGAAGCGCGTCTCTGGCGCACCGTCCGACGCTGCCGAGCAGTTGTCAGCGCGCCTGCGCCAGGTGCCCGGCTTGGATGTCGAGTACCACCAGTTCGATGGCCTCGGCCATGGCCCGATGTTCCGCGCCTCGTTGATGCGCGCGCTGCATGAAATCACCGGTGTGCGTGACCGCAGCGCGGAGCCGCGCTCCTGATCTGCCCGCTTCTTATCTGAGCTCCAAGTCCGGGCCGACGGCACGGCACCCCATTACCCAGGCAGCGTCACCGCCCAGGCAGAACCCCACGATGCGCGCGACGTCGCGCAGCACCCAAGAGGTAATGCCCGATGGCAAACATTCGTTCCACTACTGCTTCCACCACTGCCCGCGCCGCGCGTCCGCACCTGCTCGGTCTGGCGTTATTGCTGGCCACCGGCGCTGCCGGCGCGCAGGTGTTCGCGCAGCCGGACACCGCGTTCAACGGCAGCGTGCGCGCTACCGCACCGGTTGTATTGCCGGGCAGCGAAACCGGTATTGAAGGCAATGGTTTCACCCCGGGGCAGAAGGTAACCTTGCTGCGCGGTGAGACCGTGCTCAACGCGCAGCCTTATGTCGCCGATGACGAAGGCAAATTCAGCGGCACGCTGGCAATCCCGGCCGACGCCGTCGCTGGCCCGCAGCCGATCGTGGTGCGCGCCGCTGCGCCGGACGCCGCGGCGGTGTTCTCGCTGAAGGTATCGCGCGAAGTGCCGTTGTCCGGCCAGGAGCGCATCCAGGCCGCCAGTAACCGCCTGGTGCAGGGTTTGTATCAGGTCGCCTACAGCCCGGCCAGCAAGGCCGCATTCGTGACCAGCGCGGTCGGTCGCCCGCCGGTGAAGCAGTCCGAGTTGCTCAAGGTGGACCCGGAAACCCTGCAGATCATCGCCCGCGTATCGCCGCAGGCGGCACCGGGTAATGACGGCAACCTGTTCGCGGTCTACGGCGTGGGCGTGGACGACGCCAACGGCACTGTGTGGGTGACCAATACCCGCCAGGACACGGTGGCGGTGTACCGCCAGTCCGACCTGTCGCTGGTCAAGCAGTTCCCGGTCGGCGCGGTGTCGCACGCGCGTGACGTGGTGGTCGATGCACAGCGCAACCGCGCCTACGTCTCGGCCACCGGTGCCGACTACATCAGCGTGTTCGACACCCGCACGCTGCAGCAGCTGGACAACATCACCATTGCATCCGGCAAGCGTGGCGAGACCTTCACCCCGGGTAGCCTGGACATCGATACGGCTACCGGCAAGGTCTATACCGTCAGCCTGGCCGCTGCCGAGGCCGCAATCATCGACGGTGCCAGCGGCAAGGTGGAGAAGGTATTCCCGCTGGCTGGCGCGCGTGATGCGATCGGCGTTGCATGGAACCCGGTGGCCAAGCGCCTGCTGGTGGTATCGCAGGGCAGCGACAACCTGCTGATCGTCGACCCGGCCACTGCCAAGGTCGAGCACGACGTGTATGTCGGTGCCGGTTCCTTGAACGTGTCTTACAGCCCGAGCACGCGCCTGGCCTATATCAGCAACCGCGCTGCCGGCACCGTCACGGTGGTCGACGAAGGCGGCAAGATCATTGCCAACCTCGATGGCGGCACCTACCCGAATCACGTCAGCAAGGGCCCGGATGCGGTGATGTTCGCGATCAACAAGTCCAAGGGCGCTGATGACGCCAAGGGCGATCGCATCACCCGCATGCTGCCTGTGCAGCGCTGAGTGATCGGCCGCGCCCTGCGCGCGACAAAGCGATAAACGCGCGGGAGATGCTGGTAACGGCATCTCCCGCACTGCCATCAAAACCTGGCCGCCACGCAGCTCCAATGCGTCGGCTAATCTGGTAACCGAGGACGTATTGATGAAAGCCACCACCATTGTTCCGACCGGCCTGGGCCTGCTGTTGGCCGTGCTGATTACCGGCTGTGATCGCAGCCCGACACCACCGCAGGTTGCAGCCGAAGCCCCCGCAGTTGCAGCACCCGCTGTCGACGGCGCAGATGCGGGCGGATTGCCGGCTGGCTGGAAGCGCGTGGCCGGGCAGGACGTACCGCAGGTGGCGGCAGCAACGCCGCAGTTGCCGGCCAAGCTGCGCTCGGACGATGGTGTGGACGTTGAAGTGACGGATATCAGTCGCATCGTCGCTGGCGGCGATGATGTGATCGCGGTGATTGAAGCCTTGGGCTTGTCCGATAAGGTCTATGCAGCGCCGGAGCGCTCGGCGACTGCTGCGGGCAAGGCCGCGGCCAAACACTTCCTGTTCAACCGTACAACCGGTGTGGAGGGCGTGCTGAGCCTGGAAGGAACCCTGTTCCTCGGCAACAGCCTGCGCCGCCATGCGCTGCTGGCTGAGCGCCTGCGCGCGGCCGGCCATGCGGCAGTGGTGATCGACGACCTGCAGCCGCCAGCGGACAAGGTGCGCAAGGTGGCGGCTGCGCTTGGTCTGGCTGCACAGGGGCAGGAATTGGCCGGCAAGGTGCAAGCACAGCTCGATCAGGCTGCAGCCATCGCCAAGGACAATGCGAAGCGCCCGCGGGTGATCGCGCTGTCGGCCAGCGGTGCCGGTGGTCTGCCGACCGTGGCCGGCGCTGACAGCGCCGCCAACCAGCTGATCACCATCGCCGGTGGCATCAACATCGGCGAAGAAGCGGGCGTGGCCAATTACTCCCAGCTCAGCAACGAGGGCGTTGTTGCGGCAGCGCCAGACGTGATCCTGGTAACGGAAAACGACCTGCGCCTGTTCGGCGGTGAAGCCGGCCTGTGGAAGGCCTATCCAACCTTGAAGCACACGCCCGCTGGCGCGGCCAACCGTGTCTGGGTGATGCCTGATGTCGAACTCAAATCCACCAGCGTGGGTTCCGGTGCCGGTGCGCTGGCCTTGGCGCAAGCCCTGGCGGAGTTGTCGCGCGGATGATGTCGGCGCAGGTCCGGCGGCCGAACGGTGCGCTGCTGCTATGTCTGTTGCTGGCGGTGCTGCTGGCGGCGGTGCTGTTGTCGTTCGGCACCGGCCCGCTGAAGCTGCCTGCGGCCGACGTGCTGCGGGCGATGGCGGCGCAGTTCGGCTTGGCGGATCCGCAATCGATCAGTGCCCGCGACATGGGCGTGGTCTGGCAGCTGCGCATTCCACGCGCATTGCTCGGCGCGCTGGTGGGAGCATCGCTGGCGATGGCTGGCGTCGCCTTGCAGGGCTTGTTCGGCAATCCGCTGGCTGATCCCGGCATCGTCGGTGTCAGTCAGGGCGCGGCGCTGGGCGCGGTGGCGGCCATCGTGCTCGGTGCGGGCGCATTCGCTGTATGGCTGATTCCGCTGGCGGCCTTCATTGGCGGCGCCGGTGCGACGACCTTGATCTATCTGCTGGCACGGCCCGGGCGCGGTGAGGGCACCGCGACCTTGCTGCTGGTCGGTATCGCGATTGGTGCGGGCTGCTCGGCGGCGGTTGGCTTCCTGACCTACATCGCCAGCGAGAGCGAACTGCAGTCACTGGTGTTCTGGCAGATGGGCTCGTTGGCGCAGGCCAGTTGGAGCGACGTGGCTGCGGTCACGCCGGTATTCGTGATCGGCCTGTTGGCTCTGCTGCGGCTGGCCACGCCCTTGGACATGCTTGCGCTCGGTGAGCGGCAGGCACGTCATATCGGTCTGGATGTCGCACGTACGCGGCTGTTGCTGGTCGCCTTCAGTGCACTGCTGGTAGGTGCAGCGGTGGCGTTTGCCGGCAGCGTCAGTTTCGTCGGTCTGGTGGTGCCGCACCTGGTGCGGATGCTGGCTGGGCCTGGACATCGTTGGTTGCTGCCCTTGTCGGGCGTAGTTGGCGCGTTGCTGATCGTGGTTGCCGATACCGCCGCGCGCACGCTTGATCCACCGTCGGAGATCCCGCTCGGCCTGTTCTCTGCTGCCTTGGGCGCACCGTTCTTCCTATGGCTGGTGTTGCGCAAGCGTGGAGGGCGAGGATGAGCCCGCCGCTGCTTGAACTGCGCAAGGTCAGCGTGCTGCGTGGCAGTCGCCAGATATTGGCCGGTGTCGATCTTTCCCTGCAGGCCGGCACGCTGACTGCCTTGGTCGGCCCTAACGGTGCGGGCAAATCCACGTTGTTGGCCCTGCTTGCCGGTGATGCCGAGCCGGATACCGGGCAGGCACTACTGCATGGCCATGCGCTGGCCGGCTGGCCGGTCCGCGAGCTTGCCCTGCAGCGGGCAGTGATGGTGCAGGATCATGCCGTGCACTTTGCCTTCAGCGTGCGCGAAGTGGTGGCGATGGGGCGTTTACCGCATCCGCCACAACCACGACAGGATGCGGATATCGTCGAAGCCGCGTTGCTTGAAGTAGATGTCACAGCTCTCGCCGGTCGCGATGTGCAGACGCTATCCGGTGGCGAGGCAGCACGCACCTCGCTTGCGCGTGCCTTGGCGCAACAAACGCCGGTACTGCTGCTGGATGAGCCAACCGCCGCACTCGATCTTCGCCATCAGGAGCGCACCCTGCGCAGCGCTCGCGAGCTCGCAGCGCAAGGCCGTTGCGTGGTGGTGGTGGTGCTGCACGACCTCAACCTGGCCTCGGCCTACGCCGATCGCATTGTGATGCTGTGCGATGGACGCATTGCCGCCGATGGTTCACCGCGAGAGGTGCTGACCCGCGACACCATCGGCAAGGTCTACGGTCAGCCGGTGCAGGTGATCGAGCACCCAACGCGTGGCGTGCCGCTGGTAGTTGCCTGCGACGACTGAGTATCCGGCGGTGCGTGGGCGAAGTCGTGTTCTTCGCACGCATCGCGCACTGGCGGGATGGCTACTTCGGCGCTGCCGCCAGCGCCCGATAGTCGCGCGGCGTCATGCCAACGGTGTGTTTGAACTGGCGCGCGAATGCACTTTGGTCGGAGAACCCGCAGGCCTGACCGACGCTGGCGATGCTGGTATCGGTGAACAACATGCGGGTAGCGGCCTCGATGCGGAACTTGGTCAGCAACTGCTGCGGCGTCAGCTGAAATACTTTTTTGAACAAACGCTCCAACTGCGCGACCGAGACGCCACTCTTGCCGGCCAGCGTGCGCACGCGCAGCGGCTCGTGGAAATGCGCCTGCATGTACTCCACTGCAGCGTGCAAGCGCTGGAATGATGAATCCTCGCGGTCGGGTTGGCCAAGATCGCGTGAGATACCTATCAAGCCAACGATGCGGTTGTCCTCAATCAGCGGCTGCTTGAGGGTGAGGCACCAGCCTGGGCTGCGGTTTGCATAGAGCTGCAGCTCAAGCATGTCTTCGATCACTTCGCCGGTCAGCACGCGACGATCCTGCAGGATGTAGCGCGCGGCCAGGTGTGCAGGATAGAGCTGCAACACGCTCCTGCCGACGATCTCCTCGCGGCTCTTCTTCGCCAGCCGTTGCATCAAGGTCTGGTTGACGTGGGTGTAGCGACACTCGGTGTCCTTGATGAAGAACACCACGTCTGGAAGTGGGTCAAACATGCGCACCAACACCTGCGGTGACAGGGTGACAGTCATGGCGTTGCTCTCCGTTGCAGAGCGCACACCCTGCCATTGCGGCGGCCGTCTCTCAAGCGGAATTAGTATGCTGAAATCCGCATCGTGCGAGCAAAGATACACCTAGCGCGTGGTGGTGGGTCCAGTGGAGTATTGAACCCGAAATGTACGGTCATGAACTCCTTTCGTTCTTGCGTATGTATACAAATCAAATGGTTGCAATTGTTACCGGTTGTGTGGATTTTTTGCGCCCTTCCCGTTGATCAGCGGGAAGGCGCGCGTCGATAACCGTCCGGGGGCTGGTATTAGGCGGATCTAAAAACCTCGGCCGGTTATGCCAAGGTAGTGCGTGTCTGCCAGAACCGGCATACCCGATGCTGGATCCGGTTCGGGTTTGTGCGTGAATGTTTTGCCTTCAGTCCAGCCTCGTTCGCGGCCATCAGGATCGTGACTGTTCCATCTGCTGTAGACCTTCGCGTTTGCCCGCGCCGAGGTCCGTTGGAGTGTGCGCGAGAAATGGGCGAAGTCTTCGCGAAGCAGTTGATCGGTATTGTGCCGTCGTCGACCTGCAGCCGTTGCTGAAGCCGCACTTCAATCAAGGCGAGGCGCTGGGCGGGCGCGGTCAGAAGCAGATGTTGTTGATTGCTGAATTTTCGTTGGACATTTCATATTCGAGGGGAAGTAGATGAAAACGAACGATCCCGCCAAGCGCTTGCCGTGTCGTCGGCGTGGCCAATTGGCTATAGCTGTAGCTATCGCGCTGTGTTCCACCGCCATCGGCTCGGCCTGGGCGCAGGACGCAGCTGGGGAGGCCGCGAAGGAACAACAGGCTACTGGCGCGGAAGCGAAGAATCTCGATGCCGTGATCGTGACCGGCTCGCGCATCCGGCGTGAGCCGGGCTTCGAGGGCCCAGCGCCGGTGACGGCAATCAGTGCGGAACGGATCCAGGCCTCCGGCTATACCCAGATCGCCGATCTGGTGAACCAGCTGCCCAGCTTTGCTGCGACCCAGACCAGTCAGACCGCCAACCAGACCGGCAACGTTGGCGTCAGTGCACTGGACCTGCGTGGCATGGGCGTGCAGCGCACGCTGACGCTGGTGGATGGGCGTCGCCAGGTTGCATCCATCCCCGGCACCGCCGGTGTCGACGTAAGCGCACTGCCTGCAAGCATGATCGAGCGCGTGGACGTGGTTACCGGTGGCGCCTCCGCGCTGTATGGCGCCGATGCCGTCAACGGTGTGGTCAACTTCGTCCTCAAGCGCGACTACGAAGGCCTTGAAGCCAGCGTCCGCTATGGTGATTCTTCGCGTGGCGACATGCCTACCTATACCGGCGACGTTCTGTTCGGAAAGAACTTCGCCGACAACCGCGGCAACTTCACCCTGTACGGCTTCTGGGAAGAAAATTCCGGCACCGTGCGCGGCCAGGACCGTCCTTGGACCGCCAACGGCTATCCGTATTACGCCCGTGCCAAAAGCACGGATCCGTATGTGATCCTCGACAACAGCCGCAACGTCTATAACTCGCCCAATGCCACCGTCTTGCTGGGCAACTGCAGCGCGGCCAACGCCGCCAACTGCCTGTACACCTTCAATCCGGACGGCTCGTTGCGCCACTCGCAGCTTGGCCCGGGTGGGCTGACCAACCTGAGCTCAGGCTTCAACGTGCTGCAGCAGGGCACCACCGATGGCGGCGAGTTTGGCGGACGCTACGATTCCTGGTACCTGGTGACGCCATCGGATCGTCAGACAGTGCGCTCGACGCTGGATTTCGACGTCAACGATGCGCTGCGCCTGGTTGGCACGGTCAACTATTCGCAGAGCCAATCTGAAGCCTCCTGGCGCTCGCTCAGTACCTACGGTTCGGGTGGCAGTGAAGTGGTGCCGTACTACAGCCCCTTCATCACCCAGGAAATGATCACCGCCAACGGTGGTGCATTCACCGATGGCATCGCTTTTGGTCGCCACTTCGATGAAGAGCTGGGGCATATGCGCCAGCAGACCGACCGCAAGCTGTTGCAGGCCACCGTAGGCGCGGAAGGCTATTTCGACTTCTTCGGCCGCAGCTGGAACTATGAGGCTTACTATTCTTACGGACGCAGCCGCCAGCGCACCCGCGAACTCAATGCCGGTTCCTACGACCGGCTGCTGTCGGGGTTGAATTCCTATGTGGATGGCGCCGGCAACCCGATTTGCCTGGATGGGCCGGCTGGCTGCGTGGCGATCAATCCGTTCAAGCGGCTGACGTCGGAGATGGTCGACTGGCTGACCTATGACACCGACTGGTCCACGACCACACTTACCCAGAAAGTTGCATCGGCCTATGCCTCTGGCGGCCTGTTCGACCTGCCCGGTGGTGAAGCCAAGATCGTGGTGGGTGCGGAGTACCGCAAGGAACGCAATGAGATCGGTACCATCGCTCAGTACGACCCGACCAACCCGGCGTATGACCCCAGCCTCGGCACCACGCAGAGCAGCTTGACCGGCGAGTTCAGCGTCAAGGAAATCTTCAGCGAGTTGAGCCTGCCGTTGCTGTCAGGCGTGACCGGTGCCGAGCGCCTGTCGCTGGAGCTGGCCGGGCGTGTGTCGGACTACAGCACCGCCGGCCGCACCACCACTACCAAAGTTGGCTTGGAGTGGGCGCCGATCGATGACATTACTCTGCGTGGCACCTATGGCAAGGCAATCCGTGCGCCCAATATCGGTGAGCTGTACACGGCGGGCAGCGTGTCCTCGGCGTGGATCTACGATCCCTGCAACGACTATGCGTTGGCCAACCGCACCAGTACGACCAGCTACACGGCGGGCAACTGCGCGGCCATCAGCCCCAGCGATACCAGCGTCGGCAACTACTGGCAGTGGAAGGACATCGTCTATTCGGGCAACGTCAACCTGAAGCCGGAAACCGCCAAGACCACGACCTTTGGCGTGGTGCTGCGGCCGCGCTTCATTTCCAACCTGACGGTGTCGGCCGACTATTACAAGATCGACCTGCGCGGGGTGATCTCCACCCTGGACTACCAGACCATCCTCAACCGTTGCGTCGACCAGGCCAGCCTGGACAACGCTTTCTGTGATCTGGTCAGCCGCGACTCGGCTGGCGATATCGTAGAAGTTGCCGTGCAACAGCTGAACCTGTCGCAGAGCATCGCACGTGGCGTGGACATCAATGCCAACTGGTACTACGACCTGGGTGGTGTAGCCAGCTCCAATGCGGGCCGCATCCTGGTGGATCTCAGCTACGGTCGTACCCTGGAACGCAAGTTCGTCGCCGATCCGTTGAATCCAGATGACGAATGGGATTACCTGACGCTGTGGGGCACGCCGAAGTGGAAGGGCACGGTACGTACCGGTTGGTCCAATCCCAAAGCCAGTTTCTACTGGACCCTGCGGCATGTATCGAAGATGCGTGGCAGCAATACCTCCACCGCAAGCTACGCGCGTGAGTGGGCCGGCAATACGTTCTACAGCGACTTCTACGCCAGCTATCAGCTCACGCCGAAGTTCAGTGTGTTCGGTGGCATGAACAATGTGTTTGATCGCGCGCCGCCACGGGTGCCGGGTGCAGAGGCGGGCGGCGCCGGCTTCAATCAGACCGGCTATCAGGCAGCGGTATATGACGTGCTGGGCCGCACCTTCAACATCGGCGTGCGTATGAAGCTGTAACGATCTTTGGCGACTGCAAAAAGAGCAGGGCCGACGGGATGACCGTCGGCCCTGCTTGTTTTCACACTGTTGGAAGCCGCAGCTGCGCTGGGGCTTCGCAGGCTCAGTTGGCCTTGCTGTTGTAACGCAGGGTCAGCTGGTACTCGCGGCCCGGCTGGTTGTACCAGGCAACGGTTTCGTATTCGCGGTCGAACACGTTGGCGGCCTTGGCCTGCAGGCTCCAGGCATCGTTGATGGCGTATTCAACGCGCACATCCATGGTGCCGTAGCCGGCCAGACGCACGCTGTTGGCAGCGTTGTCGAAGCGGTGGCCGCTGCCGGCAGCGGTCACGCCCAGGCGCAGCGGGCCGAAGCTCTTGTCCACATCCAGACGGCCGCTGGTGCGCGCGCGGCGGGCCAGCAGGTTGTCGTAGGTGGCAGCGCCGGAGGTATGGTCGCGCGGGTCGGTGAAGCTGGCCTGGGCGTTGATATCGAAACCAGCCAGCGACAGATAGCCGGTCAGCTCGGCGCCGCGGATGCGGGCTTCGGCAACGTTGACCAGGTCGAAGTTGCTGTCATAGCCGATCAGCTGGTCGACGCGGGTTTCGTAGGCGTTGAAGGTCCAGTTCCAGTTGTCGGCGTACTGCGCGATGCCCAGGTTCAGGCTCTTGGATTCTTCCGGCTTCAAGTTCGGGTTGCTGAAACCCGGGTAGTACAGGTCGTTGAAGGTCGGTGCCTTGAAGCCGGTGCCGGCGCTGGCGGTCAGGCGGAAGCCGTTGCCAAAGGCGAAGCCGTAACCCAGGCTGCCGGTGGTGTGGTTACCGAACTGTTCGTTGTCGTCGTTGCGCACGCTGGCCTGCAGCGAGTGCGCGCCAAACTGGCCCTGGTACTCGGCAAACACGCCAAGGTTGTCGCGCTGGTCGATGTCGAACGCGGTGGAGCTGGTGACCTTGTCGTTCTGCCAATCGGCGCCGGCGGTGATCTGCTGGCCTTCGGCGAAGCTGAAGTCGCCCTGCACGCTGGCGGTGTCGCGGCGGGTATCGAAAGCGCTGGCGAAGCGGCGGGTGCCGTTGTTGGCATCAGCAAAGTAGTTGTCGGCTTCGTCGCGGTTGCGGCCAACCTGCGCGCTGAGGCGGAAGCGGTCCGATGCAGCCCAGGCGAGCTTTGCACCATAGACCTGCTGGCGGTTGTCGGCTTCGTTGCCGCCGAAGATGCTGCCGTCGTATTCGTTGAAGCTGTCGGCGTTGAGCACATGGCCTTCCAGGCTCAGCGTGTCGGTCAGGGCATAGCCGCCGCGCACGTTGATGGAGGTGTTGCGGTAGCCATCGCGGTCCGGCTCATCGGCGTAGCAGCCAGCGCCCCAGCCAGCGGCAGTGCCGCGGCAGGCGTTGATGCCGTCGGTCTTCTGGTAGCCGCCCTGGGCCGAGATCCAGCCACGCTCGCCGCGGTTGCTGAAGCCGGCGCTGACCTGGCGCAGGTTGTTGCTGCCGGCGGTGATTGCCAGGTTCTGCTGCAGGCCCTGGCCAGCGTTGCGGGTGAAGATCTGGATCACGCCGCCAATGGCCTCGGAGCCGTACAGGCTCGAACGCGGGCCGCGCACGATTTCAATGCGTTCGATCTGGTCAACCGGCAGGTCCTGCAGTGCGGCCATGCCGCTGGTGGCCGAGGCCACACGCACGCCATCTACCAGCACCAGCACCTGGTTGGAGTTGCTGCCGCGCAGGAACAGCGAAGTGATCTTGCCGGCGCCGCCCTGGTTGGCGAAGTCCAGACCAGCGCGGCCGCGCAGCAGGTCCTGCAGCGAGTTGGCCTGGCTGTGGTCGATCTGCGCACGGTCGATGACCTGTACCGGCACAACGCTGTTTTCGATGGAGACCGGGGTACGGGTCGCGGTGACGGTGACGTCGTCCAGCTCGGTCGGTGCGTTCTGCGCGGCGGCAACGCCCGGCAATGCCAGGGCAAGGGCGAGCGAAAGGGTGTGGTAAGACAGTTTCATGGAAGCTCCTGGGCCTGCACGCTCCCGCGCAGGCGGATTGGGGAGGCTGCCAGAAGAGGGAGAAGACGGAGGCGGCGCACACGGCGCTACAGCCGCCGCCATGCCCTCCGCATCGCAACCAGTCGGCTTTCGGGCCGGTCTCCGGACTCGCAGGCGAGGCGGCGTGTGCCGCTTCCGTCCAGACGCCTTCCCGTGCCGTGCACAGTGGCGCCATGTCTGGACTTGTCCTGCTTACCGTTGCGGGGGCAGCGCCGGAATGGCTGCACGCTGGAGATCCAGCAGTGCGCGGCACCGGCTTCCCGTTTCAACCGACCAGCAATGCCGGGCGGTCACCTGAAAGTGCGCGCATTCTATGCCATTGCCGCCAAGGTTGCCGGAATGGGCGGCAACGGCGGCCGTACCGTTGCGTCGGTAGCCAAGGTTCAAGACAGCCCGGACATGCGCAGTGAGCCCGGGAAGTGCAGGGCGCTGCAGCCCGCATCGATGCTGCAATCGCATTCCCCGGGAGCGCTGCGCTTACCCGGGCTACGTGTTGCTGGAGTTGGGTTTGAGCAGTGACTGCCGAAGCAGGTCATGCGCAGCACTGTTGCTGAATGGCTAGAATGCGCGCTGCAAACGCAGTATCGGAAGTGTCGTGACAGAAACATGGTACGGGCAGGCCTGCGGCCAGCCTTCGCAGGAATACCGGCAGCGTGCGCTGCTGCGCCAGCGCCAGCTGACCAAGCCGGAAGGCGCGTTGGGTCGCTTGGAGACCTTGGCCGTTGAGCTGGCCGCGCTGCAAGGCGTGGATCAGCCGGTGGCGCAACGTGTGCCGGTGGTGGTGTTCGCTGGCGATCACGGTGTGACCGCGCAGGGCGTGTCGGCCTACCCGGCGGAAGTGACGGTGCAGATGCTGCACAACTTTGCCGGCGGTGGTGCTGCCATTGCGGTGCTGGCGCGCGAACTGGGCCTGCCGCTGCACGTTTGGGATGTGGGCAGCCGCGCCACCGCGCCGATTGCCGGCGTGGTCAGTGCCAAGACGCTGTACGGCACTGCGGACTTCAGTACCGCCCCGGCGATGTCGGTTGCCGATCTGGACGCTGCCTTCGATGCCGGTCGCCGCGCGGTGGAAATCGCCTGCGCCGACGGTGCCGATCTGCTGGTGTTCGGTGAGATGGGCATCGGCAACACCACCGCTGCCAGTGCGGTAGCCGCCGTGCTCGGCCCGTTGCCGTTGGACGAGTTGGTCGGCGCTGGTACCGGCCTGGACGCGGTACGCATGGTGCAGAAGAAAAATCTGATCGCACGCGCGCTGAGCCTGCATGGTGAAGCGATCAGCACGGCCGAGTCGCCCGCGTACGAAGCGTTGCAACGTGTGGGTGGATTGGAGATCGCAGCGATCTGCGCGGCGATGATTGCCGCTGCGCAGCGTCGTATTCCAGTGTTGGTGGATGGCTTCATTGTCTCTGCTGCGGCATTGGCGGCAGTGCGCATCAATCCGAGTCTGCGGCCGTGGCTGCTGTTCTCGCATCAGTCGGCCGAGCGCGGTCATATCCGCCTGTTGGAAACGCTGCAGGCACAGCCGTTGCTGTCGTTGGACCTGCGTCTTGGCGAAGGCTCCGGTGCCGCGCTCGCGTTGCCGCTGGTACGCATGGCCTGCGCCCTGCACAACAGCATGGCGACGTTTGCCGAAGCGGCGGTCGCTGATCGCGGTGGCGGCCGATGATTCTGGATCTGCTGCGGCATGCTTCCACCGGACGTGCAGGTCATCTGGACGGTCGTACCGATCCGCCCTTGATCGAAGGCGCGATGGATGCGCTGTACCGCTGCCATGCCGGCATCGGCTGGAGCCGCGTGATCAGCTCGCCGCGCCGGCGCGCGCTGGACACCGCGCATGCGCTGGTGGCCGGCAGCAACCAGTTCTGCGAAATCCATCCGGATTGGGCCGAGCTCGACTTCGGTGATTGGGACGGGCTGCATTTCGATGAACTACCGGCCGAGCAACTGGCCGGGTTCTATAGCGAGCCGCACGATGTGGTGCCGCCCAACGGCGAATCCTGGCAGCAGTTCCAGGCACGCGTGGAAGAGCAGTTGCATCGGCTGGTGGACGAAGATGATGGCGACGGCCAGCCGGTGCTGGTCGTCAGCCATGCCGGCGTGTTGCGGCTGGTTGTGTCGCGGGTCTGCGGCATGAGCCTGTCTTCGCTGTGGGCGATGCGTATTGATTACGGCACCCGTGTGCGCCTGCGCGTGGAGCGTGGCGAAGACGGGCAGTTGTGGGGTGAATTACTGGAGTTGCGACAACCATGATCGGACGCCGCCTGATCCTTGCCATTCAATTCCTGACTCGGCTGCCGACACCGCAGGTGCGCGATTTCCGCCAGGAAGATCTGAGCAGATCGGCGGTGTACTACCCCTTGGTCGGCGTCATCATCGGCGTGCTGCTGGCGCTACCGCTGTATGGCTTGGCTGATCGTCCATGGTTGGCCGGCGCATTGACCTTGCTGGTCTGGGTATGGGTGACCGGCGCGCTGCATCTGGATGGCCTGGGCGATGTCGCCGATGCCTTCGGTGCGGCGCATCGCAACCCGCAGCGTTTTCTGGAAGTACTCAAAGACCCGCATATGGGCGTGTTCGGCGTGGTCACGCTGATCATGCAGCTGCTGCTCAAGTTCGTGTTGCTGACCGAGCTTGCGGTGGGCCCGTTGTGGTTCGGCATCGTGCTGGTGCCGGCGTGGGCGCGTTGGGGCACCTTGTGGTGGAGCCAGCGCATACCGTCGCTGCATGGCGATGGTTTGGGTGAGCGTTTTTCCTGGCAGCTGCGACCGTCGGCGATGTGGTTGTGGGCGGCACTGCTGGCCGCGATCAGCGCGATTTTCGCCTGGCCGTTGTTGCTGGCGCTACTGCTGGTGCCGCTGGTTGCGCTGTGGTGGAAGCGCAAGCTTGGCGGCATCTCCGGCGATGGCCTGGGCGCCAGTGTCGAGGTAGTGGAGACACTGCTGCTATTGGCCCTGGTAATCCTCGCACCGCTCGCCACCGGGTTTGTAGGAGCGGCGTAAGCCGCGAAGCCACAGTTGCAACCGGAGCCATTTAACTAGAACTACCAGCGATCATTGCTGTGCGATCTGATGGACGTCCAGCTTCGCGGCTGACGCCGCTCCCACAAGGTGACCACCTGTAGTGCCGAGCCATGCTCGGCAGGGGCCTTGCAGGCGCTGCGTCGGACAGTTCCGCCAGCTTCGCGGCTGACGCCGCTCCCACAAAAGCACCGGGCGGAGTTCAATCCTCGAAGCGAATCTCGCTGTTATCTTCTTCATCGGCTTCGGCCTGCATATGCGTTTCATGCACCGGCCCGGCCTGTTGCCCTGCGCGTCCAGTAGGCAGGGCGCCAACGGCGACTTCGTACTCTGCGACCAGCTGCTGGCGGCGTGCTTCGGGTATTTCCTGCCAATGGCAGCCGACCAATGCGCCTTCCAGCGAATACAGCAGGTTGAGGCTGGGCTTGAAGCCGGCGCGGCGTACCTTCATGAACGCCGCTACCGGGCCGATCGCGCTCAGATCCTGCTCGCTGCGCAAGCCCACCTGACGCAGCCAGGCTGCACTCTTGGGGCCGATATTGCGCAGCTTGGGCGCGCTCATTGCAGCGCCTCGACAAACACCTGGGCGATGGCTTCCAGCCCCAGTTGATCATCCGCGTCGAAGCGTGCGATCACCGGGCTGTCGATATCGAATACGCCGACCAAGGCGCCGTTGTGAACCAAGGGCACCACCAGTTCAGAGCGCGAGGCCGAGTCGCAGGCGATATGGCCGGGGAAGGCATCCACGTCTTCGATGCGCTGGGTCTGGCGGCTGCTGGCAGCGGCGCCACATACGCCTTTGGACAGGGGAATACGCACGCAGGCCGGCAAGCCTTGGAACGGGCCCACCACCAGCTCCTTGCCGTCGTAGAAGTAGAACCCCACCCAGTTGAGCTGCGGCAGCGCGTGGTAGACCAGCGCCGACAGATTGGCGGCATTGGCAATACGATCTGGCTCGCCATGGACCAGAGCGCGGGCCTGGGCCAGCAGCTGGGCGTACTGTTCCGGCTTGCTGCCGGTCAGCGTATCGGTGTTGAACATCTCAGGAGTCTCTAACCGCTTGCACAGCTGTTGATTCTGCCAGTTCGGGCGGGTCGCTGCAGGCCAGATAGATGACTGCGCGTTATGAGTTGAACTGCCAGAAGCTCAAAGCACACTGATCCGCGCCGAGCTGATGTCTTACATGCAGCCGATGATCTTGATCCTGCGCTCGCGCTCCAGCTCGCGCAGTACATGGCTGCGCTCGCGGATGACGGTGACCATGCGCTGTACGTGAGTGCGGGCGACCAGGTCGACGAAGGCCGGGTTGGCCGATGTGCGGTCGCCGTCATAGGGCGTTTCCTGCACTGCCTGTTTGATGCTGGCCAGCAGGCCGGTCAGGTTGCCCATCACGATGTCATCGATGGCGCCCTGGATTGCACCGCAGGCGGTGTGACCCATGACGATGACCAGCCGCGCGCCGGCAACGGCGCAGGCGTATTCCATGCTGCCGAGCACGTCGTCATTGACTACATAGCCGGCGATGCGCGCGTTGAAGGTGTCGCCGATGCCGAGGTCACAGATGATCTCCACCGGCGTGCGAGAGTCGATGCACGACAGCGAAATCGCAGCCGGGTGCTGGCCGCTGATGGTGCAGCGCTGCTCGGCCAAGGTATCGCGCGGTAGCTGCGTGCCCATCATGAAGCGGCGGTTGCCATCGAGCATCAGGGCGATGATGTCATCCGGCGACAGGCTGTCACGCTGCTGCTGGGTAAGCGCGCTGTTGAAATAGGGGGCAGGCAGGTCGATATCGTCGCTCATGGCGGCGAATCATAGCGGCAGGTGCTGTGGGAAGCAGGTGCGATGTGGCGAGAGAATGCGTGACCAACGGCGGAGGAAAAACCGGGATTGCAGGCAAAAAAAGACCCGGCAGCGGGAGGGAGCTGCCGGGTCTGGGATTGCGCGGGGGAGGGACCGCGCAAATTCTGTTGTCTGGGTGTCAGTCGGTTTTGCGCTCAGCCTTGGCGGGCTTGGCAGCGAACGGCTGGCGTACCAGCGCGCCCAATGCCTCGCTGGTCTTCAGGCTGAGCCCGACCACTTCCTGGTTGGCGTTGGCCAGCCGTTCGATGTTCTCGCGCGCCAGCTGCATGCCCTTGGGCAGCAGCGCCTGCAGATCCGCCTGCGCACCGGCCTGGGCCAGTTCGCCGAAGAAGCCAGCCGCAGCGGTGGTGTTGCGCTCGAACGCTCGCAGTTGCACGCCAAACACGCTTTCAGCATTTTCCAGCGCGAGCCGATTGGCACGGTTGGCGGCTGCGGCGAGCTGCTGGGTGTAGCTGCTGAAGTCGTTGAACTGAGCGGACATCGAGGTGATCCGGCGGGTCTTGTTGCGTCGCAGCATAGCGCGGATTTTGCGCGGCGCAACATTTAATGATGAACGATTCAGTATTCCGCCACTGTAGAGCCGAGCCATGCTGGCTGGGGCGTTCCAGGTAAGGCCCGCTCTGTAGTGGGGGGGGGGGGGGGGGGGGCGGGGGGGCGGGCGGGCGGGGGGGCCCCGGCGGGGGGGGGGGGCGGGGGCGCCCCGGGGCGGGGCGGGCGGGGGGCGGGGCGG
>NZ_JBRREK010000033.1:0-53360 GCF_056760235.1 Stenotrophomonas sp. STEN018 | reverse complement strand
CCTTCTTTTTGGTTTGTTTGTGGTGCTTGCTCTTGTTTTCCCCTTCAGCTTATTTTCCTCGCTCCTTTTGTTTCCCTTCTGCGGGGCGTCTCGCCCCCCCCCCCCCCGCACTACAGTTCGCTGGGCAGACCTCTGCCGAGCATGGCTCGGCACTACATGGGCTCGCATGCTCTAATCGCGGACTTGTTGCTGAAGGATGCCGTCGTTGTCTACTTCCGCTTTCCAGCCCGTGGCGGCCAATGAGCGCATTGCCAGCTTGGACGTGCTGCGCGGCTTTGCCTTGTTCGGCATCCTGCTGATGAACATGGAGGCCTTCAGCGGCCCATTGGACATGTCGTTCACCGGCATCGATCCGCATTGGCTGGGCATGGATTACTGGGCTGATGCCTTCGTCTACATCTTCGTACAGGGCAAGTTCTTCACCCTGTTCTCGCTGCTGTTTGGTGCTGGCTTTGCGGTAATGGCACAGCGAGCTGCCATTGCAGGGCGCGACTTCACTCGCTTCTACCTGCGCCGCAGCCTTGGCTTGCTGATCATCGGTGTGCTGCATGGGCTGTTGCTATGGTCCGGTGATATTCTGGTCGCCTACGCGCTGTTGTCGTTTGCCTTGCTGGCGTTCCGTGAGGCTCCGCGTAGTTGGTTGCCGGCGCTGGGCACCATGGCATATATGGGAGCTGCCGTACTGATGCTGCTGTTGGGCGCCCTGATGCAATTTGCCCCGGCCGACGCCGCCACTGCGCAGGCTGCAGCAGCAAAGGCCGCAATCGAGGCCCAGCGTCAGGCTTACGGACAGGGCAGTTATCTGCAAGCAGTTGCGCAGCGCCTGCAGGACGTGGGTGCGTCGCTGGGCGCGCTGTTGCTGGTCGGCCCACAGGTGCTGGGTATGTTCCTGATCGGAGCGTGGTTTGCGCGTAGTGGTGCCATTGCCGAGCCTGGGCGCTATCCGCGGCTGTGGGCGTGTCTGCGCTGGTTGCTGCTGCCGGTAGGCCTGGGGGTGATGCTGTTGAGCGTGTGGGTGCTGCCGTACAACGCACCGGGGCAATTCAATATGCGCAGTGCCGGCGCTTATGCGCTGACTGCGGTCGCCGGTCTGCTGATGTGTCTGGGCTATCTGGCCTGGGGTGTGCGTTGGAGTCGCCATCTGCAATGGCTTGCGCCGGCCGGGCGCATGGCGTTGACCAATTACCTGGGGCAATCGGTGGTCTGCACCCTGGTGTTCTACGGCTACGGTTTGGGCTGGTTCGAGCAGATGGGGCGTGCCGTACAGCTGTTGTTTACCATGGGACTGTTCGGCATGCAGGTGCTGCTGAGCCAGCTGTGGCTGCGGCGTTTCCAGTACGGGCCGGTGGAGTGGCTGTGGCGGGCTTTCACTTACCTGCAACTGCCCCCGCTGCTGCGGCGCTGATGCATTCGCAACAATTGAACGAAGTCCGCCTGCACCCCAATACTTCCGCGCGCCAACGGGCTGGTTCGTACCCGAGCGTGGGCCGGGCTGACGGCCGATGAGCTGGTATGGCGTCGATACTGGACCTTCGTTTCTGCATGCTCACATATGGCTAGCGGCTGGTCGTGGCATGCTCGGTATCAGCATGAGCAGCAGGAGCAGACAACAGATGGCTGAATCCATAACCGGGCAAAAGCCCGCAATCAACCCTGCGCCGTATCGCGCCGAGTGCTTGCAGTGAGCGCGCGCAACTATGACGTGGTGGTACTGGGCGGTGGTTCGGGTGGTTTGGCTGCCGCGTTCCGCGCCGCGTCGTATGGGGCCAAGGTGGCGATGCTGGAGCCGGCACCGCTGGGTGGAACCTGCGTCAATGTGGGCTGTGTGCCGAAGAAGGCGATGTGGCTGGCCGCGGATCTGGCCGAACGTATCGCACTGGCGCGACGTGTCGGGTTTGATGTGCCCGCCGAACCGGCGTTGGCATGGTCGACCCTGTTGGATCGGCGCCAGCAGTACATCGCCAATATCCACGCCAGTTATCAGAATCGGTTGGATGAAACCGGCGTGGTGCGGATCAGCAATCGCGGGCATCTGATTGATGCGCACACGGTTCAGTGCGACGACGGCACTCAGTTTCGCGCCGAGCACATCGTTATCGCTACCGGCGCGCATCCGCTCAAGCCGGAGTTGCCTGGCGCAGAGTTGGGTGGTGTGTCGGATGATTTCTTTGCGCTGCAGGGACGGCCGGATCGCGTTGCCTTGGTAGGCGGTGGTTATATCGCGGTGGAACTTGCTGGCGTACTACGTGCGTTGGGTAGCGAGGTTGCCTTGCTGGTACGCGGGCAGCGCTTGCTTGATAAGTTTGACGCGGAAGTATCAGACCAGCTGGCGGAGAACCTGCGCCTGCAGGGCGTGGAACTGCACTTCAGCTGCAAGGTAGAAGCGCTGCAGCGGCAGCAGCAACAGATCCGCGCGCAGCTGCACAACGGTCCGGAACAGGCTGTGTTCGATACGGTGCTTTTCGCCACCGGGCGTGGCCCGAACACAAAGGGGCTTGGCTTGGAGCAGGCTGGCGTGAGGCTGGGCGAGAAGGGTCAGATCGAGGTGGATGATTACCAGAACACCTCGGTGCCGGGCATCTATGCGGTTGGCGACGTTACCGGCCGGGTGACGCTGACTCCGGTTGCGATTGCTGCGGCGCGCAGGTTGATGGATCGCGTGCTGGGCGGGCAGCCTGAGGCGAAGCTTGATTACGAAAATGTTCCCAGCGTTGTGTTTGCGCATCCGCCGTTGGGCAGTGTTGGCCTGAGTGAGGAAGAGGCGAGCACGCGTTTTGGCAAGGTGAGCACGTATTACAGCCGCTTCCGGCCGATGCTGCAGGCGCTGGGGCAGGGTGAAGTGCGTAGCCTGTTCAAGATGGTTTGTGCTGGTGAGGATGAAAAAGTGGTTGGCATCCACCTGCTGGGCGAGGGGGCGGACGAGATCCTGCAGGGGTTTGCGGTGGCAGTGAAGGCCGGAGTGACGCGCAGACAGATGGAGGAGACGGTGGCTATCCATCCGACTTCGGCTGAGGAAGTGGTTTTGATGCGTTGAGGTTGGTGGCTTCGTAGCAGGGACGGCGCCAAAGGCACCCCTCCTCAATCCTCCCCTGCGCTGCGCGCAAGGGAGGAGGCTGATCCTGCTGTTGCAGACAATGCTTCGCTCCCTCCCTTTGCCGAAGGCAAGGGGAGGGTTGGGGAGGGGTGTCTTTGCTTCTGCTTGGTTCTACCCAGCAGCCACGCCCAAATCCCGCAGCGCCCATAATAGAAAGCCATCTCCCCCGGATGCCGCAACACCGTGACAGCTCCAACCCAGCGCGAGGCCACCATGGCCGCGCCAACATTACCCACCAGCTCGCGCCGCCTGTTGATCAGCGGCTTGCTGCTGGCCGCCACCGGTGCCATCGCCGCGTCCGGCAAGGCGGTGATCGTCAAACTCGCCTACCGGCATGGTGCCGATGCCACTGCCTTGCTGGCGCTGCGGATGATGGTCGCGTTCCCGTTCTTCATCGTCATGGGCATGTGGGCGGCACGGCGCGCACAGCCGTTGTCGGTGGGAGACCGCTGGCGGGTACTGCTGCTCGGCTTCAGCGGTTATTACCTGTCCAGCTATCTTGATTTCCTCGGTCTGCAATACATCAGCGCCACGCTGGAACGACTGATCCTGTATCTCAGCCCCACGCTGGTGGTGCTGATCGCGCTGGTGGTGCTCAAACAACGGCCCACGCGTATCCAGGTAGCAGCCCTGTTGGTCAGCTATCTCGGCGTACTGCTCGCCTTTGGTCATGACATCCAGCTCGAAGGCCGGCGCACCCTGATTGGCTCGGGCTTGGTGTTCGCCAGTGCGCTGAGTTATGCGGTGTATCTGTTCGGTAGTGGCCAAGCGGTGGTGCGGATTGGCGCGGTGCGTCTGACCGCTTACGCCAGCATGGTGGCCTGCGTGCTGTGCATTGGTCAGTACCTGCTGTTCCAGCCCTGGGATGCGTTGTGGGAGTACGCGCCGCCGGTGTACTGGCTGTCGCTGCTCAACGGCACGATCTGCACGGTGCTGCCGGTGCTGGCGATCATGATCGGGGTCAAGCGGATTGGCTCCTCGCTGGCCGCGCAGGTGAGTATGCTGGGCCCGGTTTCCACAATTGTGCTCAGCGTATGGCTGCTCGACGAACCGATGGGCATTTGGCAAAGCGCCGGGACGGTGCTGGTGCTGCTGGGCGTGTTGCTGGTGGGCAGCGGCGTGGCGAAGAAGCAGTGAGCCCTGAGGTCAGTGCCGCCGCCGGCCATGCGCGCATCCTTGAGGCGATTCGCGCCATCCCGCGCGGGCAGGTGCTGGGTTACGGTGAAGTGGCGGCCAAGGCCGGGCTGCCCGGAAGGGCAAGGCTGGTTGCGCGCCTGTTGGGCAACAATGACGACCCGGAGCTGCCGTGGCATCGGGTGCTGCGCTCGGACGGGCGCATCGCCATGCCGGAAGGCTCGCGCGGTTGGCGCGAACAGAGCCAACGGCTGCGGGCCGAGGGTGTGGCGGTAGAGAACGGCCGGGTGAAGCGGCCCAAACCGCCGCGCAGCCTGGACGAGGCGATCTGGGGCCCGGGCTAGCCGCTGCGGCTATCATGGGGGCAGTTCCCCCGGATGCCACCATGTTCTCGCGCCTACCCAAGATCACCCAGACGTTGTTGATCGCCAACGTCGTTCTGTTCCTGCTGCAGCAGCTTCCGCAGACGGCGGGCATCTTTACCCAGCTGATGTTGTGGCCGCTGGGCTCGCAGCAGTTTTTTGCTGATTCGCCGGGTTTCGAGCCGTGGCAGCTGCTGAGCTATGGTTTCCTGCATGGCAGCTTCGGCCACCTGTTCTTCAACATGCTGGCGCTTTTCATGTTTGGCGCCCCATTGGAGGCGACCTGGGGTGAGAAGCGCTTCCTGACCTACTACATGGTCTGCGTGGTCGGTGCTGGCCTGTGCCAGTTGCTGGTGGCTGTGTTTGCCGGTGAGTACAACCCGGTATTGGGCGCCTCTGGTGGTGTGTTCGGCCTGCTGTTGGCCTATGGCATGTTGTTCCCGAACCAGCGGGTGATGCTGTTGTTCCCGCCAATCCCGATGAAGGCACGTACCTTTGTAATCGTGTTCGGTGCGATTGAACTGTTGCTGGGCTTCACCGGTTGGCAGCCGGGCGTGGCGCATTTCGCGCACCTGGGCGGTATGTTGTTCGGCTGGTTGTTGATCCGCTACTGGCGCGGGCAACCGCCGTTCAACAAGCGCGGCCCGCACCTACGCCGCGTCAAATAACAAGCAACTGTAGTGCCGAGCCATGCTCGGCAGGGGCTTTACCTGCGCAAAGCAGCCCTCACCCCAACCCCTCTCCCGCAAGCGGGAGAAGGGCTCAAGCGGTAGTGCCGAGCCATGCTCGGCAGGGGCTCTACCGGTAAAGCTCCAGCCGAGCATGGCTCGGCACTACAAAAACAAAAAAAGCCGCGGAATCCGCGGCTTTTTTCTTCAGCAAGGCATCAACGCCAGATCTTGATCTGCTCGGCGTCGGTGCGCTGCATCGGCTGGCCCGGCTTGCAGTTGAAGCTGGCACCAAACTCCGGCAGGTTGGACAGCGGTGCATTGCTGCGCCAGCGGCCCGGTGCGCGCACGTCGGTACGCAGGCGCTGCACGGCTTCGTTCGGCGACAGCTGCTGCGCCCACAGGCTGGTCCAGCCCTTGAAGAAGTCCTGCTTGTCAGCCGGCTTGGCATCGACCTGGGTGGCATTGAAAGCCTCCAACGCGATTTCCATGCCCGACAGATCAGCCATGTTTTCGTCGCGGGTCAGCTCGCCGTTGACCTTGGCATCCTTGACGCCCGGGAACGGGTAGGCGCTGTACTGCGCGGCGACACGGTTGCCGAGCAGGGTCCAGGCGCTCTTGTCGGCCGGCGTCCACCAACTGCGCAGTTCGCCCTTGGCGTCGATCATTGCGCCCTTGACGTCGATGGCGCGGCTGACTTCATGCGCGACCAGGCCGCCGAAGGCACCGAACTTCTCGGCATTGCTGGCGTTGCCAGCAAAGATCGGGCCCTGCAGTGCGGCGGCAGTCACGATCAAACGGTTCTGGGCGATGTCGTAGGCGATCGACGGCTGCTGCGGCAGCACGTCCCAGCGACGGTCGGCGTTGCCCTTGCCGATGCGCTTCATTTCCTGGGCGTGGCGCCAGGTGGAAGCGATCAGGATGTTGCCGCCGAAGCTGCCACGGCCCATCGGCTGCACGGTGTAGTCCAGATCGCGCAACGGGGTGCCGATCTCGATCTTCATCGCGGCCAGCTTGGCTTCGGCTTCGGTCTTGGCCTCGGCGCTGAGCCAGCTGCTGCGCTTGACCGCGGCAATCTGTGCTTCGCGGATCTGGTCGACCATGACACCGGCCTGGCGGCGGGTGTCGCGGTTGAGATAAGTAGCGGCGTACTCGTGACCCAGCATCGGGCCGGCGGCCACGTTGATGGCGTCGAGCACAGCGTCCGGACGCGACGGCGCGATGGTCTGGCCGCGCAGCACACGGCCACGGAATTCAAACTCGGCGTCGCGGTAGGCCTTGGACAGGTACGGGGCCATCGAGTCGCCCACGCGCCAGCGCAGGTAGGCCTTCCATTGGTTGGCCGGCAGGCGGCTGACCATGCCGTTGAGCTGCTGGAACAGCGCTGGGTCGGCCAGCGACACCAGGTCGTCGTTCACGCCCTGGGCCTTCAGGAAGGCATCCAGCTGCAGGTTGCGGTAGCGGCTGTTGAGGTCCTTGGTGGATACCGGTGCGTAGTTGTTGAACGGGTTGTTGATGTCGGCGACCGAGTTCGCGCTGCGCGCCAGTTCGGTTTCCAGCTGGATGACCAGCGCCGATTCGGCATCAAGCTGCGCGGCCGGGGTGCCGGTCAGCGCCAGGATCTGCTTCACATAGCCGCGGTAGCGGCCCATCAGTGCGACGGTATCGGCATCGGTGCGGGTGTAGAACGCCGGGTCCGGCAGGCCGGTGCCGCCCTGCATGAAGTAACCGATGTGGCGGTCCAGCGCCTTCAGGTCCACGTCCGGGGCGAAGTTGAAGGCCACCGGGATGCCGACCTGATGCAATGCGGCGATCGAGGCCGGGATGTCCTTGGCCTTCTTGATGGCGTTGATGCGGGTCAGCAGCGGTGCGATCGGCTTGGAGCCGTCGGCTTCCACGGCGGCTTCATCCAGGCCGCTGGCCCAGAAGTCGCCGAGCAGCTTCTGCACGTTGCCCTGTGGGGCAGTCATCGAGCGCTCCAGCAACTGGCGCTGCTGGGTGCGGGTGTTGTCCGCCAGCGTGCCGAGGGCGCTGACCGCGCCGGTCTGTGGCACCGGATTGGCCTTGAGCCAGTTGCCGTTGGTGGTCTCGTAGAAGTCCGAACAGGCCGCGCTCACTGCCGGTGCCCGTGCCGCAGGCTTCTTGCGGGCGGCCTGCGCATCGTTGGCGGACAGCATGGTCACCAGGGAGAAGGCCAGGGCCAGGGTAAGTGGGCGAACGTTGGGCATGTGGTGCATATCCGCAGAAGGACAAAGTGGGCGGAGTTTAACAAGCTGGCGGCGGAATGGTGCCGGGGCAGGGCACGGAATTGGGTACTGCATCAAAACCGGTGGTTGTGGGAATGGCGTCAGCCGCGAAGCCACCGCAGATGATGCGGCTGGCATTGATTGGATTGCGTTGATTCCTGCGCGTTGGGCATGGTCAGCTTCGCGGCTCACGCCGCTCCTACAAAAAAACCCTAAAAAAAAGAAGGCCCGGCAATGCCGGGCCTTCTTCGGGTTTCACTGCAGGGCAGCGATTACCAGATCACTACCTGCTTGTCGCCGGTGCGGACCATCGGCGAGCCGGCCTTGCACTGGAACGCAGCAGCGAAGGTCGGCAGGTTCGACGGTGCACCCATGGCGCGGAACTGCGCCGGGGCGTGCGAGTCGGTGGCCAGGCGGACCTTGGCGTTCTCGGCGGTGTACTTGGTGCGCCACACGGTGGCCCAGTTGAAGAAGAAGCGCTGGTCGCGGGTGAAGCCGTCAACCTTTGCATCTTCCTTGCCGGCCGAGGCCTTCTGCAGGGCGTCATAGGCCGTGGCCAGACCCCCCAGGTCGGCGATGTTCTCGCCCAGGGTCAGCGTGCCATTGACGTGCTGGTCGCCCACCTTGTACTCGTTGAACTGCTTGACCAGCTTGCCGGTCAGGCCTTCAAAGCCCTTGGCGTCAGCCGGGGTCCACCAGTTCTCGAAGTTGCCGGTCGGGCCGAAGCGGCTGCCCTGGTCATCATAACCGTGGGTCATTTCGTGACCGATGACGGCACCGATACCACCGTAGTTCAGCGCGTCGTCGGCGTTCACGTCGAAGAACGGCGGCTGCAGGATGGCGGCCGGGAACACGATCTCGTTCTGCAGCGGGTTGTAATAGGCGTTGACCGTCTGCGGGGTCATGCCCCACTCGGTCTTGTCGACCGGCTGGCCGATCTTGTTCAGCGCCCACTTGTAGTTGAAGGCGTTGGCAGCGCGCACGTTGCCCAGGTAGTCATCGTGGGTGGTGCTCAGGCCACTCCAGTCACGCCACTTGTCCGGGTAACCGATCTTCGGGGTGAAGGTTTCCCACTTGGCGATGGCCTTGGCCTTGGTTTCGTCGCTCATCCAGGTCAGGTTCTGGATGCGGTCCTTCAGCGCACCGGCCAGGTTCTTGACCAGTTCTTCCATCTTGGCCTTGGACTCGGGCGAGAAGGCGACCTTGACGTACATCTGGCCGAAAGCATCGCCAGCATCGTTTTCAATGGTGCCCAGGACCTGCTTCCAGCGCGGCTTGATTTCCTTCTGGCCGTTCAGTTCCTTGCCGTAGAACGCGTAGTTCTCCTGCACGAACTCGTTGCTCAGATACGGAGCGGCGCCGTCCACGGTGTGGAAGCGCAGGTAGGCGCGCCAGGTGGCCGGGGCAGTGTCGGCCAGCATCTTGCTCACTTCCTGGTGGAAGGCGGGCATGGCCAGCGAGAACTTCTCCGGTGCGGCAATGCCCTGCGCTTGGAAGAACGAGGTCCAGCTGAAGTTCGGGGTCAGCTTGTCGGCATCGGCCACGCTGACCGGGTTGTAGTACAGCGAGACGTCGCGCGACAGTTCTACGCTGGACTTGGAGGCCTTGGCCAGACGGGTTTCGAACTTGACCACTTCCTCGGCCTGCTTGGCGGCGTCGGCAGCGGCAACGCCGCTGAGCTCCAGCACCTTGGCCACGTGGGCCTTGTAGGCGTTGAGCTTGTCGGCCTTGCTGGCGTCGGTGTAGTACGTGGTGTCCGGCAGACCCAGGCCGCCCTGGCTGGCGTAAGCCATGTTCATGGACGAATTCTTGAAGTCCGCTTCCGGGCCGAAGCCGAACAGGAAGTTCTCGCCCTTGGCAGCGGTGCTGCGCAGGTAATCGGCCAGCGCGGCGGTGTCCTGCAGGCCATCAATCGCAGCCAGATCAGCCTTCAGCGGGGTGATGCCCAGGCTGTTGATCTTGGCTTCGTCCATGCCGGCAGCCCAGAAGTCGCCGACGATCTTCTCGATGCCGGTGGCGTTCTTCATCGCCGCGGCCTGCTCGGCCAGCTGGTGCTGCACGGCCACCGAACGCTCGTCGAGGATGGTGAAAGCGCCCCAGCTGGTGCGATCAGCCGGAATCTCGTTGGCGTTGAGCCACTTTTCGTTCACGTAGCCGTTGAAGTCAGTACACGCGTCCTTGCTGGCATCCAGGTCGGCGGCGGTGAAGGCGTTGTAGGCCGGCAGCTTGGACTCGTCCAGCTTCAGCTCGTTGGAGGCGGCAGGAGCAGCGGCGGGAGCTGCTGCCGGGGCTTTGTCTTCCTGCTTGGGGCAGCCTGTCAGCACGGCGGCGACGGCCAGCGACAGCAGGAGAATCTGGGGTTTGCGAACGATCACGGGAAAGGCCTCCGGGCCGGTTTCAAAGCATGAGTGGGGCCACGGAGTCCGGGGCCGAAGCAGGAAGATACGCCTGAAACCGATGAGGAAGGGGTGTAGAAGGTAATGGGTCGCTGCCGGCGTATTCCTATGGGCGGCGGCGACTGGCCGATGCTATACAGCAGCAATGACCAAGACATCGAGCAAGCAGTGGGACGCGATCCTGATCGGCGGCGGCCATAACGGGCTGGTGTGTGCGGCCTATCTGGCCAAGGCCGGCAAGCGCGTTTTGGTATTGGAGCGGCGTGCGGTGGTGGGAGGCGCTGCGGTCACCGAGGAGTTCCATCCAGGCTTCCGAAACTCGGTGGCATCTTATACGGTGTCCTTGCTGCAGCCCAAGGTGATTGCCGAGCTGGAGCTGGAGCGGCACGGCCTGCGGGTGGTTTCGCGCAAGCTCAACAATTTCCTGCCCTTGGGCAACGGCGAGTATCTATTGGCCGGGGCCGGCCGCACTGCCGAGCAGGTCGCGCGTTTTTCCGCGCGGGATGCAGCGCGCTTGCCCGAGTACGAGCAGCGCTTGGACATATTTGCCGATGTGCTGCGCGCACAGGCCCTGCAGGCACCGCCCAACATCAGTGGTGCGAGTTGGTTGCGTGCGTTGCCGGAGCTGTGGAAGGCAGGGCAATTGGGTCGACAGCTGCAGCGCTTGAATCCGGCCTTGCAACAGGAGTTGATGGATCTATTCACGATCTCCGCTGCCGAATACCTGGATCGTTGGTTTGAGAGCGCACCGATCAAAGCCTTGTTTGGCTTCGATGGCATCGTCGGCAACTACGCCAGCCCCTATGCGGCGGGCACTGCTTACGTGTTGTTGCATCACGTGTTTGGCGAAAGCAACGGCGTCAAAGGTGCCTGGGGGCATGCGATCGGCGGCATGGGCGCGATCACCCAGGCGATGGCGCGATCTGCGGTTGAGGCCGGTGTTGAAATCCGTACCGATGCAGCAGTAAACAAAGTACTTGTCGAGCAGGGGCGTGCGGTAGGCGTCGCACTGGCTGATGGCGAGTTGCTGCGTGGCAATGCGATCGTTGCCAACGTCAACCCGAAGCTGCTTTACGAGCGGCTGTTCGATCCTGCCGATGTGCCGGCTGCCACCTTGGAGCGCATGACCAATTGGCGCTGCGGTTCTGGGACATTTCGCATGAATGTGGCTTTGTCGAAGTTGCCTGAGTTCAGTGTGTTGCCGGGGCAGGGTGATCACCTGACCGCCGGCATCATCATCGCGCCCAGCCTGGATTACATGGATCGCGCCTATCTGGATGCACGCCAACATGGTTGGTCACGCGAGCCGATAGTCGAGATGCTGATCCCCAGTACGCTGGATGATTCACTCGCACCGCCGGGACAACACGTTGCCAGCCTATTCTGCCAGCATGTGGCCCCGCAGCTGTCAGATGGCCGTAGCTGGGACGATCACCGCGAAGAAGTCGCGGATCTGATGATCGCTACTGTTGATAAACATGCGCCGGGCTTTGCTGCTTCAGTGCACGGCAGGCAGATCATGAGTCCGTTGGATCTTGAGCGGACCTTCGGCCTGATCGGCGGCGATATCTTCCACGGCGCGTTGAGCTTGAACCAGTTGTTCAGTGCGCGGCCGATGCTGGGGCAGGCCGGTTACAAGGGGGCACTGCCGGGACTCTACCTGTGTGGCTCGGGCACGCATCCGGGCGGTGGGGTTACCGGGGCGCCTGGGCACAATGCGGCGAAACGAATCTTGGATGAACTGTAGACCTGCACCGCAAGCAGCGCGTCGATGAAAAAAAAGGAGGCGACCTAAGTCGCCTCCTCATAGAACGTGTTACGAGTTGAAGATCAGAACTTGTACTTCAGACGCACGAACGGCGTGCGGCCATAGTAGTCGTACTGCGTTGCGAAGGCCGGCACATTGCCGTAACGCGTACCGGCGCCGGTCGATATGGATGGCGGCTTGGTATCGAATACGTTGGATACGCCAACGAGGATCTGCCAATCGGCTTGGTCGTAGCTCATCGATGCCGTGTGGTAGAAGCGAGCGTCAGCAGTGATGTCGCGGTAGGAGTCCGGACGGCCGAGATAGGTGAATTTCTCCTTGATATCCGGATTTTTGGTTTCGCCGATGTACTGGGTCAACCAGTTGTAAGTCCAATCACCGCGCTTGAAGCTCACCCCAAAGTTGCCGACCAGATCGGGCCGGCCAATACGCCCAAGCTGATCCGAGTCCGACAAGCCACTGGCTTCTGCGCTGTCAAACAGCTGCATTACGTCTTCCAACGTATAAGTGACCTGGGTGTCCAGTGACAATTTGCCGAAGCCGAATTCATGTTCCCAGTTCGCCGTCAGGTCCCAGCCACGGGTGCGCTGCTTGTTGATGTTGATGTACTGCGCATGCACTTCAGTAATCCGGAAAGGCTCATTCGGATCAGTGGAGGGGTTACGGGACATCAGGTCGCAGAACTTGTTCGGGAAAGCCGTCGAGCCGTAGCAGCCGCTGACGATGTCACTCGCATCCAGCGAGGCAATCTGGTCATTGACTTCATAGTCGAAGTAGTCGATTGCCACATTCAGATTTGCAAACGATGGCGTGAAGACCAAGCCGATGCTCTTGGCGCGCGAGGTTTCAGGCTTCAGTTGGCCTGCGCCGCCACTGGTGTAAATCGTTGCGCTGGAGCCATTGCCTGCGTAGTCGGGAGCAATACCCAGGGAGCCGCAGTTTGCCGCCAATTGGTCATTGCTCTTTTCACCCCAGCGGATGCACGGGTCGATCGCCGTCTGTCCCAGGAACCCGGTCTGGTTGCCAAGGTACAGCTCATACAAGCCCGGGGCGCGATACGAGGTGCCCAATGTGCCGCGAACACGGAACGCGGAATTGATCTGCCAGCTAAGGCCGACCTTCCACACGCTGTCCGTCCCGTCCACCGAGTCGTACTGGAACATACGGCCGGAAGCATTGGCAGTCAGCGATTCGATGCCCGTGATGCCCTTGAGTAGCGGCACCTCGAGTTCCACGAAGGCTTCCTTGACCTTGTCATTGCCCTTGGTTACATCGGCGCTGGAAGAGCCCCAGATGATCCCATCGCGCGACACCTGGCTCGGTTGATCGTCGATCTTGTAGTAGCGGTACTCCAGGCCGGCCGCCATCCCCACAGCGCCTGCTGGCATGTCGAACAATTCACCGCTGAAAACGGCATTGACGGTAGCCTGGTCATAGGTGGTCTTGCCCGTATCCCAGATGCCGAGGATGTCAACCAGCTCATCAACCTTGGCGCCACTCAGATAGCCCGGGTCGAAGAAATTCGCGGCGGGCGTACCACTGTCGTCATAGTTGAGGTCGCCAGTCAGGCGAGTGTCAATGCCGAGGTTGCGATAGGTGCCGCTGGAACGGCTGTAGTTCGCGTTGACTTCCCAGCCCCAGGAATCTGTACCGGCAAACAGACCACTGAGCTTGTTTGCCAGGTAGTAATAGTCCACCTGGACCTGGGTGACGGACTTGAACGGCATGACTGGCTGAGCGTATCCCCTCGCGGTGCCCGGTGCTTCCAAGAGGGGGAAGAACTGACGCCAGCTGAAGTTTTCAGTGTCGCGCTGGTTGTAGAGGAACTGGCTCTTCCAATTGAACGAATCGAAGCCGAAATCAGCGGCCAGGTAAGCGGACTTACGCTCCTGGCGGTTGATGATATGGGCTTCACCCCAACGATTGAAGTTGGATGGAATTTGCGTATAGGCCTGGGTGCTTCCGTTTGCGTAGGTTTTGTCCTGTCTTGGAGCATAGCCAGCGAACGGACCGTTAGTGCTGCCGTCTTTCGTAGGCACCCAGACCTTCGCGGTGCCGTATTCCGCGATGTAGTTATGTTGCATGTTGAGACAGAACGGGCGCGGGCCGTAGATCGAGGCATCCGTGCGGTCGATACGGTTGCCGTCCGCATCCTTGACCAGATCTTCCGAGCAGTTGAGGAAGTCTCGCTCACCGCGGGTCAGTTCGTTATGGCGGTACCACTCGACGGCAGCGACGACGCTGCCCTTTTCGAAGTTCCAGCCGTTGGCCAGCGAGGCAGCAAAAACTTCACCGCCACCGTGCTGCGGGATGCGGGAGGTGACGGTCAGTTCAGGGCGCTCGAAATTCTTCTTGGTGATCAGGTTGACCACGCCAGCGACAGCGTCGGAGCCGTAGATTGAAGACGAGCCGTCTTTCACAATCTCAGCGCGCTGCAGAATAGCAGTCGGGATGACGTTCAGGTCGAACGCGCCCACTGCACCACGGGTGCCTGCCGGGCCAGGACGCTGGCCGTCGAGCAGCACCAGGGTGCGATTGGCGCCAAGTCCACGCAGCGAGAAGGTCTGTACGCCAGTACCGCCATCAACTACGAAACCACCAAACTGGTGGGTGATCTGTGTTTCGGCAGCGCCGATGGCGGACTTCTGCAGGAATTCACCAACGTTGACCTGGCCTTGCGCCGTGTTGGTTTCGGTGTCGATGGTAAAGACGGGGGAAGTCGTATCGTAGTCAGCGCGGCGAATCAGAGATCCTGTGACGGTTACTTTGTCAAGGTCTGTTGCCCCTGCCTTTGTCTGCTGCTGACTTGACTTGTTGCTCTCCGAGGTGGCTGCTTCTTGTGCGAAGGCGGGAGCCGCCTGGAGGCAGGCGAGAACTGCAAGTGTCAGAGGCAGGCGAATTGGCGAAGTGTGTCCGTTTTCTTTGCGCATGCTGCGTTTTCCCCGTCTTGTTATGTTTCGGTTAACCGAGTCTAGGTAGCAAGTAATGTAAATGCAAGGTGAATATCAAGCATTTGTAACTATTTTTGTTGTACGCCCATTCAGCCCTTCGCGAGGCGAAGGGCTGGGAAGGGGTCAAAGCCCGTTCGGGCCGCAGTCACTGCGCAGGAAGCCTTCCATCAGCGGAAGCGTTGCCTGGTAGTGCCGGGGGTACCAGGGCATGCTGTGGGGCATGTCCGGGATCAATTCGAACTTGGCCGCTACCTTGCCTTGGACTGCGTTGTAGAAGCCGCGGGCATGGAATGCGGGCGTGCGCACATCGCGGTCACCCACGTAGAGCAGTACCGGGATATTGGCGTTTGCGGTGTGCTGCATAGGGTCCATGCCCTTGACCGTCTGTCCCTGGAGGATGCGCTGGAGGCGGTTTTCGCTCCATGACGCGCCAAGACGAGCCAGGTCGGTCACCGGGGCGCCAGCAATAGCGCACTGGAACGGCGAAGGGCTGCGAACTGTCGCTGCTGCGGCGGCAAAACCACCATATGAGTACCCAAAGATGGCAATGCGGTCCTTTGCTGCAATGCCTTGGGAAACCAGCCAGGCGGCAGCATCATCGTTGTCATCCTGCATGGTCAGGCCCCACTGCTTGTCGCCTGCAATCCAGTGGTCGCGGCCGAAGCCGGTGCTGCCGCGGTACTGCGGACGAACTACTGCATAGCCGCGGGATGTGAAGTACGGGACCCAGCCGGATGCGTCCCAGCCTGTGTAATCACGTGCCCACGGCCCGCCGTGCGGGTGCACGAGTGCAGGTAGTGCGGCATCGCCTTCCTTCCAGCCTGCTGGAAGGTCAAGAATGGCCGGAATCTTGCGACCGTCACGCGCTGTGTAGGTGATCCAGCGTTGTTCGCCGATTTGATTGCTATCCATCCAGGGGCGTTCGCTACCCAATTGGGTGACATTCTTTTTGTCGGTGAGGACAAAGTAGGAGGTCGGTTTGCTTGCGCTGCTGGTGGTGTAGAGCACTCTGGACAGGTCGTCGTTATAGCCGGTAATGGCGACGTACTGTCCTGGGTAGGCCTGCTTCAGGCTGTCGCTCAGTGCCTTCATCTGTGGGTCGACGTAAATGGCCTCGCGGCGCGGACCGTCTACGTAAAAGCCGAGGACCTGATTGAAATTGCTTGGGCGTGTGCCGAGGATCAGGCTGCCGATCGGATACTGCGGGTGGGCTGCCAGCGGCTCCTTGTCAAAGGTCTTGGTCGCAGGGTCGTATTGCCACGCCTGAACCTGATCGGAGAACTTGTCAGTCAGAATGTAAAGCTTGCCCGTGGTGTCATCGATTCCGGCTACTTCCAAGGTGTAACGGTCGCTGAGCTTGGTCGTAAGGGCGTCGTGCTTGTCGAACTGCCCGTTGCCCTTGTTCTTGATCAGGATCTGCTGCTCGTAGTCGTTCGATCCCAGGGGCTCGATCTGGCTGCGGGTCAGAAGTTCGCCATTCCGGGGATGGAAGAGGCCTGGTGCAGCACGGGTTCCGCCGCGGAACAGCAGTTCGGTCTTTCCGGTGACCAGGTTGAACAGATAGTAGTTTGCCGACAACGTCAGCTCATTCATCTGCGAGATGATGACCTTGTCCGGATCAAGCGGAAGCGAGTGAACCAGCGATGCAGAACCGGCCAATTCCAGGCAGCGCTGTGTCTGCTCGCTGACTCCGAGCTTGCGGGTGTTGTCGGCAAATGCTTCGTCGAACTTCGCTTGGCTTGGGTCTGTCAGGTAGGCCTTGGTCAGGAAGGTTTTGGTGGCGCCAGTGGAGTTGCCCTCGCCACAGCCTGACAGCTGTCCGGTGAATTCCTGGCGGCCAATGACCAGCGTCTTTCCTGCCTTAAGTGCGCTGGCGGCAATGAATTTCATTCGATCACCCGAGGGGGTGATTGAAGTGGGGCCGCTGCCGAGCTTGTCCATGTCCCAGTTGGCTAGTGCGGTATCGCCATTGTTGCTGCCTGGCGCGGCGATGATGGCGACGAGCCTCTTGCCATCGGCGCTCATCGTCACGGACTGAATTGCGGGAATCTTTGCAAAGCTGTCCGTTGGCAACGGGGTTGGGGCGGCTTGGGTGGTTGTCGCAGCCAACACAATGCTGGCAGCGAGGGCAAACTTGGCGCACTTGAGTGGTTTCATCGATGTGACGTCCTTGGCTATGGCGTATGTGCCGAGTTGTGGCACATTTGCGTCGAAGATGAATGAATGCTGTATTTTCGTCAATGTTGTGGATTGTCATTACGTAAGGGGGCTTCGTTTTTCTTGCGAAAGTCGGGTGTGGCACTATCTCGACCAACTCTTTTGAATCCTTCACGTCATGCAGCTTTACGATCAGTCCCGCCCAGCCACCCATCGTGTGCAAAAGGGGCTCTCCCCCCATTCACGGATACGCAATGTCATTGCGGTTGGCTCGGGCAAAGGCGGGGTAGGAAAGTCCACTACGGCGGTGAATCTGGCCCTGGCGCTGAAGCAGCTGGGTGCCAAGGTTGGCGTGCTGGATGCCGATATCTACGGCCCCAGTGTGCCGGCCATGCTTGCCCTGAGCGGGCGGCCGGAGAGCCCGGACAACAAGTCCATCGAGCCGCTGCGGGCGTTCGGGGTCGAGGCGATGTCGATTGGGTTCCTTATCGAGCCGGACTCACCGATGATCTGGCGTGGGCCGATGGCCACCTCGGCGCTGACCCAGCTGTTCAACGACACGCTGTGGGGTGACTTGGACTTCCTGCTGATTGATCTGCCGCCGGGTACCGGTGACATCCAGCTGACGCTGTCGCAGAAGATCCCGGTGGCTGGGGCGGTGATCGTCACCACGCCGCAGGATATCGCCACGTTGGATGCGCGCAAGGCATTGAATATGTTTGAAAAGGTCGAGGTTCCGGTGCTCGGCATCATCGAGAACATGGCCGTGCATACCTGCAGTAACTGTGGTCACGTCGAGCATCTGTTCGGCGAGGGCGGTGGCCAGCGCATGGCCGAGCAGTACGGGGTGCCGTTGCTGGGCTCGCTGCCGCTGGATATCAGCATCCGTGAGCAGGGCGATGCGGGTGCGCCGATCGTGGTCGCGCAGCCCGATTCGGCCGCGGCGAAGGCTTATTTGGCGGCGGCACAGCGGATGGCGGAGGAATTGGCCAAGCGCCCGCGCGCCAGCATTCCGATCCTGTCCTCGCTGATCTGAGGCAACTGCCAGGTTGGCAGCAGAGAAGGTCCGTTCTGCGGGCCTTTCTCATATAGATAGAGTGCGCGGAACTGGTCGGCAGGCAATTGCGTGCCGGTCCCTGGCCGGCTCTAGGCTAGAATCGACCACCCCCGGCCGCAGGCATGCTGCGGCACAACGTGAACAGGACCATTGAATGAGCATCAAGAGCGACCGTTGGATCCGCCAAATGTCCGAACAGCACGGCATGATCGCGCCGTACGAAGCCGGCCAGGTCAAACAGGTGGACGGCCAGCGTATCGTCAGTTACGGCACCTCGAGCTATGGCTACGACGTGCGTTGCTCGCGTGAGTTCAAGGTGTTCACCAACATCAACTCGACTATTGTCGATCCCAAGCACTTCGATCCGAAGAGCTTTGTCGACATCGAGGCCGATGAGTGCATCATCCCGCCGAATTCGTTCGCGCTGGCACGCACGGTGGAGTTCTTCCGCATCCCACGTGACACACTGGTGGTGTGCCTGGGCAAGAGTACCTATGCGCGCTGCGGCATCATCGTCAACGTCACCCCGCTGGAACCGGAGTGGGAAGGCCACGTGACGCTGGAGTTCTCCAACACCACGCCGTTGCCGGCACGCATCTATGCCAACGAAGGTGTGGCACAGATGCTGTTCTTCCAAGCCGACAAGGACGACGTCTGCGAGACCTCGTACAAGGATCGCGGCGGCAAGTACCAGGGCCAGACCGGCGTCACCCTGCCGCGCACCTGAGTGCGGCTTGGGCTGAAATGAAAAAGGCGCCGTCAGGCGCCTTTTTCTTTATGCAAGATCCGCCGGAACGGCTTATTTTCCGCGTCCGAACAACATGCCGATGCCAACGGCGACCAGGATGGCCGGCCACCAGGTGGCGAGCATGGTGCCGATGTTGCCGTTGATCCAGCCAAGGTTCTTGGCCAGGAAGAACAGGCCAACGATGATCAGGATCAGTGCGGCGATCAGATTGGAGCGCATCGGCTTGCGGAGTCCGTAAGTGGGAAGGTGCTTATCGTAGCCGCTGGCGCCAGATTTCGACACGTTGGGCCAGTACCTCCGGGTCAAAGCGCTGTGCCTTGCCGCTGCCCCAGACCGGGCCCGGCCAGGCAGCGTCGTTCTCGTTGCGGCCAATCAGGTGTATATGCAGCTGGCGCACGATGTTGCCGAGGGCGCCGATGTTGATCTTGCTGACATTCGGCTTGTGCTTGAGGTGCTGGGAGATCTGGTTGATCTCGGCCAGCAGCAGGCGCTGTTGGGCACCGTCCAGATCGATCCACTCGCTGGCGTTCGTTACGCGCGGCACCAGCACGACCCACGGGAAGCGGTCGTCGTTCATCAGGCGGATCTGCGACAGGGGACCATCGGCGATCAATACGCTGTCGGCGGCAAGGCGGGTATCAAGTACGAAATCGGACGTCACAACTTCGGTCATCGCAGGTTCTCGCTGAAGAAGGCCAAGGTGCGTTCGCGCGCCAGGTTGGCGCTGGCTGGGTGGTAGTGCATGCCGACCTCGCGGTTGAAGGCGTGGTCGGCTGGATAGACATATACAGGCAAGTCGGGTTGCTTTTCACGGTGCGCTGCAACGGCGGCGGCCGGGATCGAGGCGTCCTGGTCGCCAAAGTGGAAGATGGCCGGGGCTTTGAACGCTGTATCCAGGTACGGCACGTTGCGCGCGCCGTAGTAGCTGGCCGAGGGCAGGCCCAGCCGTTGTGCAGCCAACATCGCGATGGTGCCGCCCCAGCAATAGCCGACCGTGCCGACCTTGCCGTAAGGCGCCAAAGCGGCAGCGGCGGCTTCGACCACGGTTACGGCCCGGTCCACGCCCAGTTCGTCGACCAGCGCCTTGCCACGGCTGACACCGGCAGCGTCGTAGTTCAACTGCAGGTCTGGCTCGATCAGATCGAAGAAGGACGGGGCCAGTACGGCATAGCCCTTGGCGGCGTACTGCTCGGCGACATGGCGGATATGCGGGTTGGCGCCGAAGATTTCCTGTATCACCACCAGGCCGGCATGCGGGGTGCCTGCGGGCAGGGCTTGCCAGGCGCGGACGGGGCCGAGTGGGGTGGGGAGGGTGATCCACTGAGACATGAGGGGCTCCGGGGTAAGGGGCGAAAGGCGGAGTTCCTTCTCCCGCCTGCGGGAGAAGGTGCCCCGAAGGGGCGGATGAGGGGAGCTTTTAGAGCCGGGTCTGCTTGCTAGAAGCCTCCCCTCACCCCAACCCCTCTCCCGCTCGCGGGAGAGGGGCGCTAGTCACTCATCCCCGCGATGAGACTGATTATCAGCTCTCTCACGTATTAAGCCAGCCGCAGGGCGAGGCCGCGCAGGCCCGGTATACTGCCCGGCTTTCCGGCCTCGCTGCCATTCCGGCCCGGCCCCAGGATTTCCAGATCATGTCCCAGCTGAACCCCAAAGTCGGCTTCGTCAGCCTTGGCTGCCCGAAAGCCCTAGTCGATTCCGAGCGCATCCTCACCCAGCTGCGGGTGGAGGGCTATAGCATCGTGCCGTCCTACGATTCGGCCGATGTGGTGGTGGTCAATACCTGCGGCTTCATCGACTCGGCCGTGGCCGAATCGCTGGACGCGATCGGCGAGGCGATGAACGAGAACGGCAAGGTCATCGTCACCGGCTGCCTGGGCAAGAAGGGCGACATGATCCGCGAGCATTACCCGGACGTGCTGTCGGTGTCCGGTCCGCAGGACTACACCACGGTGATGGAAGCGGTACATGCCGCGCTGCCGCCCAAGCACGATCCGTTCGTGGACCTGGTGCCGGACTACGGCATCAAGCTGACCCCGCGTCACTACGCCTATCTGAAGATTTCCGAAGGCTGCAACCACCGTTGCAGCTTCTGCATCATCCCCTCGATGCGTGGTGATCTGGTGTCGCGCCCGGTCGATGAGGTGCTGCGTGAGGCCGAGCGTCTGGTCAAGGGCGGTGTGCGTGAGCTGCTGGTGGTGTCGCAGGACACCTCGGCCTATGGCGTGGACCGCAAGTACGCGCCGGGTACCTGGCGCGGCAAGGAATACGCTACCCGCATGAAGGCGCTGTGCGAAGGTCTGTCCGAGCTGGATGCCTGGACCCGCCTGCACTACGTCTATCCGTATCCGCACGTCGATGACGTTGTGCCGCTGATGGCCGAGGGCAAGATCCTGCCGTATCTGGACATCCCGTTCCAGCACGCGAGCCCGCGCATCCTCAAGCTGATGAAGCGTCCGGGTGCGGTCGACAAGACCCTGGAGCGCGTGCTGCGCTGGCGCGAGATCGCGCCGGACATCACCGTGCGTTCGACCTTCATTGTCGGCTTCCCGGGTGAGACCGATGCCGAGTTCGAGCAGCTGCTGGACTTCCTCGATACCGCTCAGCTCGACCGCGTTGGTGCTTTCGCCTACTCGCCAGTGGAAGGTGCAACGGCCAACCAATTGCCGGACCCGGTGCCGGAAGAAGTGAAGCAGGAGCGTCTGGCCCGTTTCATGGAAAAGCAGGCTGCCATTTCCGCTGCCAAGCTCGAAGCCAAGATTGGCAGCGTGCAGCAGTGCCTGGTCGATGGCATCGAAGACGGCATCGCCGTGGCTCGCTCCAAGGCCGATGCGCCGGAAATCGATGGTCTGGTGCATATCCAGAATGCTGTTGAGGCAAAGCTGCGCGTCGGTGACTTCGTCAACGTTGAGATCACCGACAACGATGAACACGATCTGTTCGGCGACGCCCTGATCGATACCAAGGCCACAGCGTTCGATATCAAGGTGCTGTGACCGCAGCACCTGCCGCAGACGATGCTGGCATTGGCCGGCGTCGTTTTGTAGCGCCGTTGCGCGGGCAGGTTGATCTGCGCGGTTTTGACCACCCGCTGTTCGCGGATTTCAGCGATTTTGCCGCGTTGCTGCGTGCTGCCGATTGGCCGGGCATCGATGTACTCAATGCGCAGTTGCCAGTGCAGGGCAAGCAGTTTGTTGCCCAAGATGAAGTTCTGCTCGGTGACGGCCTGCATTACGAGCAACGTATTGCACAGGGCAGCATCGCCACCCGCGAGCAGAACTGGCACGACCTGTTCAACGCGATGGTGTGGGCGCGCTACCCTGCGATCAAGCATGCGCTCAATGCGCAGCAGTGCCGGCATATCGCAGCGATGGGCGCAAGCCAGCGCAATCGCGCGCAGGCCGCATTGACTCAGTTCGATGAAACCGGAGTGATCGTGCGTGTTCGCGATGCGAGCCTGCTGTCGGCATGGGACCGGCACGATTGGTCGGCGCTGTTCAATCAGGCGCAGTGGCGCGAAAGTGACATCGCAGTCTGCGCGTTAGTTGGCCATGCGCTGATGGAGCAGGCTTTGCTGCCCGAGCGTTTGCTGGTTGGTAAGTGCCTGGTGGTGATCGGCGATGATGATGCCGCCGGCATTGCTGCTGTGGCTGCAGCAATCGAAGACGCCAGTTTACTAACGGACCCCGCCGAACTACGGCCGTTGCCGCTAGCCGGCATTCCCGGCTGGCACGCGTCCCAAGACGCTGCCTTCTATCAACTGACCGATTACTTCCGTCCGCTTCGCGAAGGACGCCTCTATCCGGCGCCGCTCAACATCAGCCGTAGCTGACATCGATGATCGCGAAGCGGGTCAACCCGCTGGGCAGCTCCACTGCGAACTCGTCGTCGATGCGCATTTTCAGCAATGCCCGTGCCAGTGGTGAGTCGATGCTGATCCAGCCGGCCGGTGCGTCGGTCTCATCGGGGCCGACGATCCGGTAGATAACGGTCTGGCCGGAATCGATGTTCTCCAGCTCAACCGTCGCGCCGAAGAACACCGCTTCCGGATCGCTTGGCGTGGTGTCGACAACGCGCAGGGCTTCCAGTCGTTTGCTCAGGTAGCGCACGCGGCGGTCGATCTCACCCAGCTGCTTCTTGCGGTAGGTGTACTCGGCGTTCTCCGAGCGATCCCCTTCGGCGGCTGCGGCTGCCAGCGCCTTGACGACTTCCGGGCGACGCTGCCGCCACAGCTCATCCAGCTCGGCCTTGAGCCGGGCATGGCCCTGCGCGGTGATCAGGGCGGTACTTTTTTCTGCAGGGGGACGCCAGCGGCTCATTGCGGTCATGTAGTGCGTGGATGCGGGCATGGTAGCCGGGCTGGCTTGCACAAGGCCAATCCATGGCTGAAGCTTTGCGTACTCTGACAAGGAAGTCCGGTCGATGTTGATCCTGCCGCTGCACAAACCGCTCAACCTGAGCACGCTGCCCCTGGTAACCGTGTTGCTGGTGCTGATCAACGTCTACGTGTTCTTCGCCTGGCAGACCGACGATGAACAGAAGGTGCAGGCAGCACAGGTCTGGTACCAGCAGTCAGGGCTGGCGGAATACGAACTGCCTGCCTACGAGAAATATCTGCGCTTGAGCGAATGCAGCGATGCGTTGGCCGAGTTGGAATCTGTTCCTGCAGAGCAGCAAGGTGGCTACGTTGGCATGGCGACCTTGAGCGATGTCGCATTCCAGCAGGCGTTGCATAATGGCGGCTTGTTTGAGTCGGAAGACCAGCAGGCTGCCTGGGCGCCGCTGCGGCACGAGTACCAAACGCAGCTGGATCAGGTATTCACCCTGCGCCATATCCTGCGCAGTTCGGAATGGTCGCCGCGGCGATTGCTGTCGGCTGCGTTCCTGCACGGTAGCGTGATGCACCTGCTGGGCAACATGCTGTTTCTGGTGGTGTTGGGCTTGCTGCTGGAAGGCGCGCTCGGCGGCTGGCGTTTTCTGGGCCTGTATCTGTTGGGGGCGATTGGCTCCAGCGTCGCCAGCGTGTTGTGGCGCTGGGGCGAAGTCGGCGGCGGGCTCGGTGCATCCGGTGCGATCGCAGCGGTGATGGGAGCGTTCTGCGTGGTATGGGGTATGCGTCCGGTGCGCTTCTTCTACTGGTTCGGGGTGATCTTCGACTACGTGCGCGCGCCGGCGATCTGGCTGTTGCCGCTGTGGTTGGGCTGGGAAGTGTTCAACCTGCTGACCAATGATGAAGCTGGTATTGGCTTCGATGCACACGCCGGTGGCCTGATCTGCGGTGCGCTGCTGGGTGGCGTGCTGGTGTTGGCCCAGCAGACCCGCGAAGACTATATGGCTGACGACACCGAAGTGTCGGTCAGCGATCAGCGCTGGGAGCAGGCTCAGTACTACATGGGCCGTCTCGAAAATGCAGCTGCCGAACGCGTATTGAGCGAGTTGGCGACCGAACAACCTCAACGGCTGGATATTGCGTTGGCGCGCTATCGGGTGGCTGCCAATGCCGGCAAGCGCGCCGAGATGCGGGCGCGTGCCGCCGATGTACTGCGTCTGGATGCAGATGATGCGGCCGCTCTGGCCGCGCAGCAGGCCATCGTGAAACAGCTGCTGGCCGATGGCGGAGTCGCCGAACTTGCGCAGCCCGTGTTCGAGCGCTGCCTCATGGCCGGCTGGCTACAGGAGGCAGAAGCGGTATGGGAGCAGGCCATTCAATTGCCCGGTGAGATGCAGGCACAGGGTTGGTTGCGGCTGGCCTTGCGACATGGCGAGGCGCATGCCCATGCGCAACGAAAGCGCTTGCTGGAGCTGCTGCAGCAGCGTTTTGCAGCCACGCCACAAGCTGGCAAGGCCCGGTTCTTGTTGGAGAACGACTAAGCGTCCTGCCGTAGTTGCGTTCAGGCCGGGCTGACCTGCAATGCGGTCTTGGCGGCCTCGAGCTTGCGACGTTGCTCGTCGACTTCGCAGCGTTGCAGTGCTTCTTCGATCAGTTGCAGTGCTTCGGCGTCGCGGTTGTAGCGTTCGCCCAGCAGCAAGGCGGCCTGCAAGGCCCATTGCGGTGCCTCTGGCTCACGCGGCCACGCCTTGAACATTGCCCGCAGGGTATCCATCTGCAGTTGCAGCTGGCCGCCCAGACGCGCACGTTCTGCCAGCTGTGCAGCCTGCTGCGGCTCGGCTGGGGTGAAATCCGGATCGAGCTCGAGCATGTCACGCAGCACGTTCATTGCCTCGCGCTCCTGCTTCTCGATCAGCAGGCGGTTGATGTACTGGCGGGCATGGTCGCGCAGTGCATCCGATGCGCCTTTGCGACGTAGCAAGCGCTGGTACAACTCATGTACCGGCAGACTGACCGCGCGCGAACGCACCGAGCCGCGCAGCGCATCCAGGGCGGCATCCGGTTGTCCTTCTCGTACGAAATGTTCGGCTTCATCCAGCAATTTCTGGTCCGGGTCATGCCGCGACAATGCGTTGTATGCACCTTCCGGCTCGAAGCCCAGCGCCTCGTGGTACTGGTAAACCAGGTAGCCGAGCAGGTGGAAGGTAGTGAACAGCCCCCAGATGCTGAAGAAGTTGAGCACCAGCTCACCGATGACGGGTGGCATGAAGGTGTGCAGCCATTGGCCAGCAGTCAAGGCGCTGGCCTGGATGACGAACAGCAGCAGGAAGGCGGCCAGATACGGCCAGCCGATGCGCAAGGCGATGGTGATCGAGGTGGCTGGATTGGCAGCGTGGCGCAGGCTGCCATCCATCGCCAGCGAGATCACGCAGCCGGGCTGCAGCAGGACCACTGCGCCGAGTGTCAGCAGCCCGATCACCGGGCCGGTGAAGATTGCCACCGTCACCACGAAGATGCCCATCAAGATCATCAGCGCCAGCAGCCTGATGACGGTGCCGTCACTGCTGCTGAGGGTGTTTTCTGGCGAGGTCATGCGGCCGTTGGCGGTTTCGCGCAGGATCTCAAAAGCGTAGCGGTAGATTCCCACCCAGATGACGATGCCAAGCAGCCAGCCAATGGCCGGAAGCCAGGTCAGCAAGGTGCATAGCGTGAGTGCGATCAGCGAATACAGTGCCGGACCACGCACAGGATAGAGCGTGATCGCAGGCAGTCGTTGCCAGAATGCTTGTGGGCGTTGCGCGTTTGCGCTGCGCTTGCGGTCTTCCATGACGTTGCTCCAAGAGTCAGAGGCTGATTGTGGCTGCTGCGCCGTCGGGCCGGCAATGGGCCGGCCCGCACTTTATCCTCAGCGTTTGCCGCCGAAGATGCTGCCGAGGATGCCGCGCACGATCTGATTGCCCAGCTTGGTGCCCATGGTGCGGGTGGTCTGCTTGGCCATGGTCTCGATCATGCCCTGACGGCGCTTGGTGCCGAAGATGGCGTCCTTGATGCTCTGGCCGAAGCCGCCTTCCTGCTCCTCATCCTGCTGGCGGGTGCGCGCGGCCGGTGCCTGCGCCTGCGCGACGTTTTTCTCCGCACGCTGTGCCAGCAGTTCGGCGGCCGATTCGCGGTTGACGGCGTTGTCGTAGCGGGTGCCGATCGGGCTGCCTGCACGCACCTGCGCGCGTTCGGCATCGGTGATCGAGCCCATCCGGCAGCGCGGCGGCGCGATCAGGGTCTTCTGCACCGGCGAAGGAATACCCTTGTCCTGCAGTGTGGACACCAGCGCCTCGCCGGTGCCCAGCTGCGACAGAGTGGAGACTACATCGAGTTTGGGGTTCTGCACGAAGGTTTCAGCCGCCGTCTTGACCGCCTTCTGATCGCGCGGGGTGAAGGCGCGCAGCGCGTGCTGCACGCGATTGCCGAGCTGGCCGAGGATGTTGCCCGGCACGTCATCCGGGAACTGCGAGCAGAAGTACACGCCCACGCCCTTGGAGCGGATCAAACGCACCACCTGTTCGATGCGCTGCACCAGTGCTGGCGGCGCATCGTCGAACAGCAGGTGGGCTTCGTCGAAGATGAAGACCAGCTTGGGCTTGTCCAGATCGCCAACTTCCGGCAGCTGCTCGAACAGCTCGGACAGCAGCCACAGCAGGAAGGTGGAATACAGGCGCGGCTTGAGGATCAGCTGGGCGGCGGCGAGGATGCCGATCACCCCGCGGCCATCGTGGTTGACCCGCATGATGTCGGCCAGTTCCAGCGCAGGCTCGCCGAAGAAGGCTTCGCCGCCGTCCTGCGACAGACGCAGCAGCGAGCGTTGGATCGCGGCCACCGATTGCGCGCTGACCAGCCCGTATTCGGTGGAGATGTCCTTGCGCTCTTCGGCGACCAGGCCGAGCAGGGCGCGCAGGTCATCCAGGTCCAGCAGCAGCAGGCCGCGGTCGTCGGCCAGCTTGAACACGATGTCGAGCACGCCGGATTGGGTGTCGTTGAGCTCAAGGATGCGCGAGAGCAGGGTAGGGCCCATCTCGCTGACGGTGGTACGCACCGGATGGCCGAGCTTGCCGTACAAGTCCCAGAACACCACCGGGCTGGCGGCCGGCGCAAAACCGTCGACGCCGATCTCGGCGGCGCGTTGTGCCAGCTTTTCGCCGCCTTCGCCGGCAACCGCAAGGCCGGCCACGTCGCCCTTCACGTCGGCCATGAATACCGGCACGCCCAGTCGTGAGAAACCCTCGGCCAGCGTCATCAAGGTCACCGTCTTGCCGGTACCGGTTGCGCCGGCTACCAGACCGTGGCGGTTGCCGAAACGCGGGAGCAGGGTGACGGCGATGTCGTCGGTGACGCCTTTGCCGAGCAGGATCGGGTCCATGGAGGCACTCATTGGTGAATGAAGGAAGGATTCTAACGGCCGACTGTATCGCTGCGGTGGCAATGTTGCCCCCGGGTCTGTCTGCCAGCTACCCTGCCTCACCTTTGTCATGCAGTGCTGCTGATGCCCGTATCCCTGTTATCTGCTCGTGCTTGGTCGTTGTTGATTGCGACTTCGCTGTTGACCGTGGTTCCGGCCGCCCAGGCAATCTCAGCCCGGGACAAGGCCAAGGTGGATGCCATCGAGGCGCGGATGAGCGCGGCGGAGAAGCGTTACAGCGATGCCTTGGTGTTGGTGACCAATGCTGACCCCAAGGGAACCCGTGAAGGCGATGCGGCGCTGGAGGACATGGAAGACGTGATCAGCGCCTGCATCGCGCAGAAGGGCTGCCAGGTCAGTAATCTGCTGGCCACCTACAAGCGTCTGCTGAAGCAGCGGGCGGACACTAGTGGCGGTGCGGAAGGCGAAGATGGCGGCCCGTTGGAGGCCGATCCGGACCACATCGCGCCCTTGGTGGCTGATGTGCCCGAAGCAGCCCGCGCTGCTGCGCTGCTCAACGATCACCGCCATGCCTTCGATGACATGGTCGAGTACAACCCGGCGATCCAGGCTGGTATTCGCCGTTGGCTCACCGATATGCGTCCCTCGTTGCTGACCAGCTACGAGAACTACATGAATCTGCGTGGTGTCATGTGGCCGGAGTGGGAAAAGGACGGCCTGCCTGAGGCACTGCTGTTCGGCATCATGGCCAAGGAATCCAATGGTCGCGTGCATGCCTCCTCACGGGTGGGCGCGGCAGGCCTGATGCAGTTCATGCCGGCCACCGGCCGTCGTTTCGGATTGGGCCCGGATGGCACCGGCTTCGATACCCGCTTTGATCCGCGCAGCGCTGCCAGTGCCAGCGCCGACTACATGAATGAGCGCATGCGTGGGCTCAACAAGAACATCGAATACGCCTTGGCGGCCTATAACGGCGGCGAAGGCCGTGCCGCGCGTATCTACCGCGAAACCGGCGGGCAGAGCTTCTGGACCGACACCTCGTACAACCAGTTCCCGGGCGAGACCAAGGACTACGTGCCGATGGTGATCGCCGCGGCGTGGATCTTCCTGCACCCGCAGCAGTACGGTGTCGAGTTCCCCAAGCTCAACGCGCAGCCGGCGACGATCCGTCTGGCCAAGTCGACCACCATCTATGAGCTGACCATCTGCCTGGGCAGTACCGGCACCCGTGACGGCTATATGCGCGCGCTGCGCAACCTCAATCCGCGTTACGAGGCGGATGGTTGGATTCCCGGTGGCACCACCATCAACGCCACTGCCCGCATCGCAGGCCTGTACAACCGCTATTGCGTCAGCGGCCCGCGAGCTGATCTGGCCCGCGCGTTGATCACTGCCGATTTGAACGCGGCGATCAAGCGGCCTTCGGCAGCGACGGTTACCGGCAGCGTGGCGGTAGGCGACGTGCAGGCGATGCAGGCAGCACAGGCAGTAGCGCCGGTGGCTGCACCGGCACCGCGTCCAGCTGCACCGGCGCGGCGTGCTGTGCGCAGTTACAAGGTAGCCAAGGGCGACACCCTTGGCAGTATCGCCAACCGCTTCCAATGCGAAGTACCAGTCCTGGCCCGCGCCAACAGCCTGCGTGCGCCGGCCTACGCGCTGAAACCCGGACAAAGCCTGAAGCTTGAAGGCTGCGGTCGTTGAATAGAGAAGGGCGCCGAAAGGCGCCCTTCTTATGTGTGCTGGCTCTGCTTTTGTGGGAGCGGCCTAAGCCGCGAAGCAGATGGATCGCCAGATCGCAGGAGCGCCGCCCTTTTTGTAGGAGCGGCGTAAGCCGCGAAGCAGATACATCCTCAGATTGCAGAAGCCCTGATCACTGAAACTATCCCGGCTTCGCGGCTTACGCCGTTCCTACAAAATGACACCGCTCCCACCGCGACTGCGAGGTTGTCAGCGCAGCTTCGCCAGCGCCTGGCCCAACTGCACCGGGCTTTCGGCCTTCAGCGAGGGATCAAAGTCAGCCACGCCGGGCGGCAACAGCACGATCACGGTCGAGCCGTAGTTGAAGCGCGCCATCTCGGCAAAACGCTCCAAGGTGATGCCCTTGCCACGCCAGTCCTTGCGGGTGATGCGGTCGCCGTAGGCGGGGATTTCCTCGCCACTCCATACCGTCTCCACGCCGCTGACCAGCAGCGCGCCGACCATCACCTGCACCATCGGCCCGAAATCGGTGTCGAAGTGGCAGACCAGACGTTCGTTGCGGGCGAACAGGCGCGGCACATTGGCAACTGCGTCGGTGCCGACGCTGAACAGCCGGCCCGGCACATGTACGGTTTCGCGCAAGGTGCCGGTCCAGGGCATGTGCACGCGGTGGTAGTCGCGCGGCGACAGATACACGGTGGCATACAGACCGTTGTTGAACGGCGCCGCGTCGGCGGCATCGCCGAGCAGCTCGGCGGCGGTGAACGACTGGCCCTTGGCCTGGAAGATGCGGCCATCTTCGATCGGGCCGAGCTGGCTGATGCGGCCGTCGGCTGGCATGGTCAGGGTGCGCGGGTCGGCCGCGGCCACACGTGCGCCCGGCTTCAGGGCGCGGGTGAAGAAGCTGTTGAAGCTGGGGTAGCTGCGCGGGTCGGGATTGGCGGCTTCGCCCAGATTGACGTTGAACTTGTTCGACACCGTGTCGATCAGCCAGCGCGAGATGCGTGGGTTCTGCGAATAGGCCAGCGAGCGGGCCATCGACGACAACAGGCGGTGCGGCAATACGTAGGTGAGGCTTGTAACCAGACTCATGGTGCGGTTTTCTCGGTGAGCTTCTTCAGGTCGCTGGCAATTGCCTGCGGGTTGAACGGGGGCCGCATCAGGCCAGCCAGCCGACCCTGCGGGTCAAGCACGGCGATGCTGGCGGAGTGGTCCATGCTGTAGTCGTCCGGGTTCTGCTCGAAGTGCTTGCCCGGTGCCTTCTGGAACACCATGCCCAGCGAGGTGGCAAAACGCTCCAGCGACGGCACATCGGCGGTGGCGGCAATGGTGTCCTTATGGAAGGCGTGGGCATACTCGCCCAGCCGGTTCGGGGTGTCGCGCTCGGGGTCCACCGAGACCAGCACCACGCGCGGGCGCAGGCTGTCGGGGATGGTTTCCCACTGCTTCTGGGCCTGGGCCAGTTCGGTCAGGGTGGTCGGGCAGACATCCGGGCAGGAGGTGAAGCCCAGGAATACCAGGGTCCAATGGCCGCGCAGCTCGCCCGGGATCAGGCGGGTGCCGTCGGACTGGGCCAGGTCGAACTCCGGCAGGGTGCGCGGGGTGCCATAGAAAATGATGCTGCTGGTGCCGTCCGTGCCCTTGTTGGACGGCCCGAAGACCTTCTGCGCCAACAGCAGGCCGAGGCCGGCGGCCAGGGCGATGGCCAGGATGATGCCGGTATTTCGATTGAACATGCGCGCGGGCTTCCGTTCGGATACGGCGGCGGGACGGGTCGTCCGCCGCGGGCGGGATACGGGAGTGTAGGGGATTGCAGGCGTACACCCCGGCGGTTTGGCGGGCGTTTGGGCCCCTTTGGAGGGCCATTGCCGAAGTTTCGGCTGCAACTTGGCAATCAATATACCGGCCAGATGCCTATAATCGCAGACCTTTCAAGTATTTCCGTATTGCCATGACTGCCGAAGCGGCCGCTGAACTCCAAACGATCGTCGATCTGATCCGCTACGGCGCAAGCCGTTTCAATGCTGCTGGCCTGACCTTTGGCCACAGCTATGACAATGCCCTGGACGAGGCGACCCAGCTGACCCTGCACAGCCTGCACCTGCCGCCGGACCTTGGCCCGGCCTACGGCACGGCGCGGGTGCTGCTGGAAGAGCGGGAGCAGGTGCTGGCGCTGTTCCAGCGTCGTATCGACGAGCGTCAGCCGGCAGCCTACCTGACCGGTGAGGCCTGGTTTGCGGGTTTGAGCTTCAAGAGCGATGCGCGCGCACTGGTGCCGCGCTCGCCGATCGCCGAGCTGATCCTGAGCGGCTTCGAGCCGTGGCTGGCCGGTCGCGACGTCAACCGCGCGCTGGACCTGTGCACCGGCTCGGGCTGCATCGCCATTGCGATGGGTCATTACTACCCGAACTGGCAGGTGGACGGCAGCGACGTCAATGACGCCGCGCTGTCGCTGGCGGTGGAGAACAAGGAGCGCCTGCTCGCCCACAACGTGGAGCTGGTCAAGAGCGACCTGTTCGCCGGCCTGCAGGGTCGCGTCTACGATCTGATCGTGACCAATCCGCCGTACGTCACCAATGACGAGACCGACGCGCTGCCGAAGGAATACCAGCATGAGCCGGACCTGGCCCTGCGTGCAGGTGACGACGGCCTGGACCTGGTGCTGAAGATCCTGCGCGACGCACCGGACCACCTGACCGAAGACGGCCTGTTGATCTGCGAAGTAGGCGATTCCGAGCAGCACCTGATCAAGCTGCTGCCGGAGGTCTACATGTCCTGGATCGAGTTCAAAGTTGGGCAGATGGGCATCTTCGCTGTCGAAGCGGCTGAACTGCGTGCGCACCATGCACGCATCGCCGAGTTGGCAGCAGCACGTTCCTGAGTCACGCTTTTGCCGTCACTCCGCGTTGGCGGAATGACGGCAACGGCCGGCGTAACCGCAAGAGCACAACGGCATTGAATACATTCGGACAACTCCTCCGCGTCACTACCTTCGGTGAATCCCATGGGCCGGCGATCGGCTGCGTGATCGATGGTTGTCCGCCCGGCCTGGAAATCAGCCCCGAAGAATTCGCCCACGACCTGCAGCGCCGTGCCACCGGCAAGAGCCGCCACACGTCGGCGCGGCGTGAGGCCGATGAAGTCGAGATCCTGTCCGGGGTCTATGAAGGCCACACCACCGGTACGCCAATCGCGCTGCTGATCCGCAACACCGATCAGCGCAGCAAGGACTACAGCAACATCGCCCAGCAGTTCCGTCCGGGCCATGCCGACTACAGCTACTGGCAGAAGTACGGCATCCGCGACCCGCGCGGTGGCGGCCGTTCCTCGGCGCGCGAAACCACCATGCGCGTGGCCGCCGGCGTGGTCGCCAAGAAGTGGCTGCAGCAGCGTTTCGGCGTCAGCGTGCGCGGTTACCTGTCGCAGCTGGGTGAGATCACCCCGGACGGTTTCGACTGGAGCGCGGTCGAAGACAATCCGTTCTTCTGGCCCGACGCCAACCAGGTGCCCCAGCTCGAGACCTATATGGATGCGCTGCGCAAGTCCGGTGACTCGGTCGGTGCGCGCGTGACCGTGGTTGCAGATGGCGTGCCGCCGGGTTGGGGCGAGCCGATCTACGGCAAGCTCGATGGCGATATCGCCGCCGCGCTGATGAGCATCAATGCGGTCAAGGGCGTGGAGATCGGTGACGGCTTTGCCAGCGCTGCGCAGAAGGGCACCGAGCACCGTGACCTGATCAGCCCGCAGGGCTTCCAGTCCAACCATGCCGGCGGCATCCTTGGTGGTATCTCTACCGGCCAGCAGATCGTCGCCTCGATGGTGCTCAAGCCCACCTCCAGCCTGCGCCTACCCGGTGCCACCGTGGATACGGCAGGCAACGCGGTGGAAGTCATCACCACTGGTCGCCACGACCCCTGCGTCGGCATTCGCGCCACGCCCATCGCCGAGGCGATGCTGGCGCTGGTGCTGATGGATCAGGCCATGCGTCATCGTGGTCAATGTGGCGATGTCGGCGACATGAGCCCGCGCATTCCCGGTCAGCTCGATGGCTGATCGGCGGCCCCGCGTCTGGGTATCGCAGCCCCTGTTCGACGATACCGTCGCGCAGTTGGCGGCGTACTGCGACGTGGTTGCCACGACGGACGTCACCAAGCACGACAGCGCCGGTTTGAGTGCGCACCTGGCCGACATGGACGGTGTGCTGCTCACCCTCAACGAGCGTATCGGTGCGGCGGAAATCGCCAATGCGCCCGCGTTGAAGATGATCGCCAACGTCGGCGTCGGCTATAACAATCTCGATATTCCCGCGCTCAGCGCCGCTGGCATCGTTGCCAGCAACACGCCTGACGTACTTACCGAAACCACCGCCGATCTCGGCTTCTCGCTGTTGATGGCGGCTGCCCGCCGCATCGTCGAATCCGACCGCTGGTTGCGTGACGGCAAGTGGGGGCAGTGGTCATTCACCACCATGCTCGGTGCTGATCTGCACGGCAGTACGCTGGGCATTCTTGGCATGGGCCGTATCGGCCAGGCCATTGCCCGTCGTGGTCACCATGGCTTCGGCATGAAGGTGCTGTACCACAACCGTTCGCAGCTGCCTGCCGAGCAGGAGCAGGCGGTCGGCGCCAGCTATGTCGGTTTCGATGAGTTGCTGGCCAGCGTCGATCATCTGCTGTTGGTGCTGCCGTATACCGCGCAGAACCACCACATCATCAACGCCGCCGCGCTGGCGAAGATGAAGCCGACCGCCACGCTGGTGAACATCGCCCGCGGCGGTATCGTCGATGAGCTGGCCTTGGCTGACGCGCTGGCCAATGGCCGCCTGGCCTCGGCTGCGCTCGACGTCTATGAGAACGAGCCGAACGTGCGCCCGGAACTGCTGGCGCTGGGCAATATCGTGCTCACTCCCCATATCGGCAGTGCATCGCTGGCCACGCGCCGGGCGATGGTGCAGGTGGCGGTGGACAACCTGCTGGCTGGTATGGGCATCGGCCCGGATGCTGGCAAGCCGGTCAATGCCATCAATACCGAACTGCTGATCAACGGCACCGCGCGCATTGCCGTGGCCGGCAAAAAAATCGACGACAAAAAACGATAGGGAGCCTCGGCAGCCGTGCGCTGGAGGTTCCCCGAACCTGGCTCGATGTGTGTCTACCCCCTCCAATATCTCGAGTATCCCCATGAGCAATGAAGCCCGTCGTTTCCACGTAGCCGTTGTTGGCGCCACCGGCGCTGTCGGCCAGACCATGCTGTCCATCCTGGCCGAGCGCAATTTCCCGATCAGCAAGCTGACCCTGCTCGCCTCCGAGCGTTCGGCCGGCCAGCAGGTCGATTTCGAAGGCGACAAGATCACCATCCAGGACCTGGCCACGTTCGATCCGGCCGGCGTCGAGATCGCCCTGTTCTCGGCCGGTGGCGGTATCTCCAAGGAATTCGCGCCCAAGTTCGCCGCTGCCGGTGCGGTGGTGATCGACAACTCATCGACCTTCCGTTACGACGACGACGTGCCGTTGGTGGTTTCCGAGGTCAACCCGGAAGCCGCCAAGAACCGCCCGCGCGGCATCATCGCCAACCCGAACTGCTCGACCATGCAGCTGATGCCGGTGCTGGCGCCGATCCACCGCGAGTACGGCATCGAGCGCATCAACATCGCCACCTACCAGTCGGTGTCCGGCGCTGGCCAGACCGGCATGGAAGAGCTGGGCAAGCAGACCGCACAGCTGCTGGGCTTCCAGGAAATCGAACCGAAGAAGTTCCCGGTGCAGATTGCTTTCAACCTGATCCCGCATATCGATGAATTCCTCGACAACGGCTTCACCAAGGAAGAAATGAAGCTGGTCTGGGAAACCCGCAAGATCCTTGGCGACGACAGCATCCTGGTAAACCCCACCGCGGTGCGCGTGCCGGTGTTCTATGGCCACTCCGAAGCGGTCAACATCGAGACCAGGAAGAAGATCACCGCCGAGCAGGCCCGTGAACTGCTGGCCGCCGCACCTGGCGTGAAGGTGGTGGACGAGCGCAAGGCCGGTGGCTATCCGACCCCGGTTACCCATGCCTCGGGTACCGACCCGGTCTATGTCGGCCGCATCCGTGAGGACATCTCGCACCCGCGTGGCCTGAACATGTGGGTGGTGGCCGACAACATCCGCAAGGGCGCCGCACTCAACGCGGTGCAGGTTGCCGAACTGGTCGCCAACGGCGGCTGATGCCCCCAACGACGCCGGCTTGATGCCGGCGTCGTTGCATATAGACGGTACAGCGGTGTTCGAAAGGCGGGTCAGCCGTTATATTGGCCGCCATGAAACCAAGGGGCGGGGGCGCGATGCGCTCATTACAAGGTGTGCTGGTTCTCGGCCTGGCGCTGTTCAGTAGCACAGCAATGGCATTGGGGCTGGGCAATATCCGCGTCCTGTCCAAGCCGGGACAGCCCTTGCTGGCTGAAATACCGGTCATTACCAGTGATGCGAGCGAGCTCGACAACGCCAAGGCGGGGTTGGCATCTGCGGCCACCTTCGAACGCGTTGGCCTGGCTGCGCCGACCGGACTGGTAGGAGAACTGCAATTCCAGTTTGCGCAGGACCGTGACGGCCGTGCGGTGATCCGTGTCACCAGCGCCGCGCCGGTGCAGGTGGCGTCGGTGGGCTTCCTGATCGAGGTCGATTGGGGCCAGGGCCGGCTGGTTCGCGAATACTCGGCGCTGGTGTCCGCGCCAGAAGCCGCAACCGCGGTGGCCGAACCGGTGATCGAAGCGCCGGCAGTGGCGCAATCCAATCTGATCGTGCGCGAACCCGAGCCGCTGCCCGAGCTGCCGGCTCCTGCTGCGCCTGTAGCAGCACCCGCGCCGGCTCAGCCGGTTGCCGCGGCGCCAGCGGCGCGCCCCGCAGCGGCGCCGGTGATGAGCAGTGAAGGCCGGCTTGCCGCCGTGCAGCGTGGCCAGAGCCTGTCGCAGATTGCCCGCGAGTTGTCGCGTGATAGTGGCGCGTCCTTGAACCAGACCATGGTCGCGCTGATGCGCGCCAATCCGGAAGCCTTCATCCGCGGCAACATCAACCTGCTCAAGCAGGGCGCGGTGCTGCGCACCCCGGCACAGGAAGAGCTGGCGCGGGTGGATGCATCCGAAGCACGCGCCATCGTTCGTGACCAGGCTGCGCAGTGGCGGCAGGCACGCGCGCCGATTCCGCAGCCGGCAGTCGCTGATGCAGCGGTAGCACCGGCCAAGGCCGCTGCACAGGCAGCAGCCAGTGCAAGCCCCAGCGGTGCACGCTTGGAAATCGCCCCGGCCGTAGCCGGAGCACAACAGACTGCAGGAATGACGACCGGACTCGACGCCGGTGGCGAGGGTGACATGTTGGCCAACGAACAGCTGCAGCAAGCCAAGGAAGAGCTGGCAACGCGTGATGCGGAACTGCAGGAACTGCGCGATCGCGTCGGCGAACTGGAAAAACTGCAGAAGCAGCAGCAATCGCTGATAGCAATGAAGGATTCGGACCTTGCCGCTGCCCAGCAGCAGTTGGGCGAGGCGGCCAAGCGCGATGGCGCCGGCTCGTTCGGTTGGATCTGGCTGGGCTTGGCGCTGCTGGTGCTGGGTGCGCTGGGCTGGGTGCTGAGCCGTCGGCGCAAGCCGCTGCCGGCCGCTCCGCGCGCTGATTACGCAGCGGGAGACCTTGCCGCAGCGATGCCGGTGATGGGCGCCGCTGCTGTGCAGCAGCCCTTGCATACGGCAGAAGTGGATGAGTTCGACCCGCAGGACGAGCCGGATACCCAGCCGTTACCTGTCGCTGCGGAAGTGCAGCCTGAACCCTACGAAGAACCGATGCCGGCATGGCTGAAAACCAGCCCGCCCGCACGCGTGGAGCCGGTGCTGCCGGTCGCTGCGCCGGCGGTCGCACACAAGCCGGTGCTGCTGTTCGAAGCCTCGCGGAACTTTGATGTCATCGCCGAGCCTGCGCCTGCGCAGCCCGAGCCGGCCGCGGCCGACGAGGCCGATTGGCTGGCTGGTGACGTGGCTGCGGTTACGGTTGCGCCGTTGACCCCGGCACCTGCAGGGCGTGAGCGGCTGGAATTGGCCATCGCCTATCTTGATCTGGGCGACGCCGAAACCGCGCGTACCCTGCTCAACGAAGTTGCTGCCAGCGCTGACCCGCAGGCACGCGGCGAAGCACTGGAATTACTTGGCCGCATGGCCTGACGGAGAACCGCAATGAAGCGCGAACGGCGGATTGATTACGTGGAATTCGCCTCGCGCGACCCTGCGGCGAGTCGTGTTTTTTTCGAGCAGGTATTCGGCTGGACGTTTGAAGACTACGGCCCGGATTACACTGCTTTTGATGACGGTGAGCTGCAGGGCGGTTTCTTCCGTGGCGCACCGGCTACTACGAGCGTGGGCGCGCCGCTGCTGGTGCTGTATGCCGCACAACTGGGCCCGCTGCTTGCCGAAATCGCAGCGCAGGGTGGTGAAGTGGTCAAGCCGATCTTCATCTTCCCCGGTGGCCGCCGTTTCCAGTTCCTGGAGCCGGGCGGCAACGAACTGGCTGTGTGGTCCGAACGCGACAGCGACTGAGCTGCGCGTAGGCCCAGCAGCTCCAACAAGATCAGAGGTTCAATGATGCGCTATGCGCTGGGCGTGGAGTACGACGGCAGCGAGTTCAAGGGCTGGCAACAGCTTGGCGAGCACGGCTGTGCGAGTGTGCAGGCCACCTTGCAGGAGGCTTTGTCCTCGGTCGCCAATGCGCCGATCAGTGTTGTGTGTGCCGGCCGTACCGATGCCGGCGTGCACGGTGAATGCCAGGTCGTGCACTTCGACAGCGATGTCGAACGTACCCCGCGAGGCTGGGTATTGGGTACCACCACGCGGCTGCCGCCATCAATCTGCGTGCGCTGGTGTGTACCGGTGGTTGATGAATTCCATGCACGGTTCTCGGCCAAGGCGCGCCGCTATCGCTATCGCATCCTCAATCGTCAGGTACGGCCGGCACTGTACCGGCAGATCCTGAGCTGGGATCGGCGGCCGCTGGATGCCGATGCCATGCATCGCGCGGCACAGGCCCTGCTCGGCGAAAACGACTTTGACGCGTTCCGTAGTTCGCAATGCCAGGCCCTGCATGCTCGCCGCGAGCTGCAGTCGATAGCCATTCATCGTCAAGGTGAGGTAGTGGAGGTCGAAGTTCAGGCCAATGCCTTCCTGCATCACATGGTGCGCAATATCGTCGGCTCACTGATGATGGTGGGCGCCGGGGAAAAGCCCGAAAGCTGGATTGGGGAATTGCTGGCAGGGCGGGATCGCAATCTGGCCGGTCCAACTGCACCGCCGCAAGGCCTGGTCTTCGTCGGACCGCTGTATCCTGAGCACTGGAAGCTGCCGGACGAGGTGACGCTGTGAGCCGTACGCTGTTCCGTACCCGCATCAAATTCTGCGGCATGACCCGCGCCGGTGACATCCGTCTGGCCAGCGAGCTGGGCGTGGACGCCATTGGCTTCATCTTCGCCAAAGGCAGTGTGCGTCGGGTTGCGCCATCGGAGGCACGCGCGATGCGCCAGGCAATCGCGCCGATGGTTGAAGTGGTGGCCTTGTTCCAGCACAACAACCGCGAGGAGATCCGCGAGGTGTTGCGCGCAGTACGGCCAACCTTGTTGCAGTTTCATGGTGATGAGGACGATGCGTTCTGTCGCAGCTTCAATATGCCTTACCTGAAGGCGATTGCGATGGGCGGGCGCAGCGAGGTCACCGCGCGTGGTCTGCACCAGATGTACCCGCACGCGGCCGGTTTTCTGTTCGACAGCCATGTGGCCGGCGGCAGCGGTGGTACCGGGGTGGCGTTTGACTGGTCGCAGATTCCGCCGGGCGTGCACCGCCCGTACCTGCTGGCCGGGGGTATTCGCCCGGAAAACGTGCATGACGCCATTCTCGCGACCCAGCCCTGGGGCGTGGATGTGTCCAGTGGCATCGAGGTCTCGCCGGGCCTCAAGGACGGTTACAAGATGCGTCAATTCGTCGAAGAAGTTCGCCGTGCGGACCTGCATGTTGAGCAGGACTGAATACGCCGGTTGTCCGCGTTGAAGCGTTTCACGCAGTGGTACCCGGACATGCCGCACTCTTTGGGACATGGCCGCAGCTCATCGGGGGGCTGATTCCCTTATGATGAGGTTCTCGGCGACAAGCACGGATGCCTGCGGGGAGAGGGGTAAAGCCAAAGCGTCAATGCTGGGGCAGGTCCCGCAAGGCAGCTGGGCGCCACAAGGAAAGTGTGCATGGCGGAGTTTCTGGAAGTAGCGCTGTCCTACCCGACGTTGCCTTACAGCGTCGTGTTGTCGTTTGCCGTCATCTACTGGCTGCTGGCAGCGACCGGCATTATCGATGACGGTGGAATCGGCAGCGGTGACGGCGCCGATTTTCATTCCCACGGTGGCGAGCACGGTGCCACCGGCATTGCCGCAATGTTTGCCCGGCTTGGCCTCGGCGGTGCGCCGACCATGCTGGTGGTGCTGCTGCTGGCCTTCTTCGGCTGGACCATCACCTATCTGGTTCAACTCTTTTTCCTGCAGTCGTTGCCCGCCAGCTTGCGTTGGGCCATCGGCAGCGCTGTGGCGGTTCTCGCGCTGGTTCCCGGCGCCGTGGTGTCAGCCTGGGTGCTGCGGCCGATCCGACGCCTGCTGCTCAAGCTGCGGCCTGTCGCGCAGGAGTCGATCCTGGGTCGGGTTGCGGTTGTCACTTCGCCGGAAGTCACCGCAACGCTGGGCTATGCCACTTTTGATGACGGTGGCGCCGGCTTGATCCTGCACGTGCGCGTGCGTGATCACGGCCGGTTTGTGCGTGGCCAGCGGGTCAGGCTGGTGGAATATCTACCCGATAAGAATCATTACCTGGTGGTCGCTGATGGCGACCTGCCAGGCCTGGACGTTTTCCCCTCTGAAGTATCAGGCGATAAGGAGATTCACCGATGAGTACTGCTGCGCTGGCCCCTTTCATTATCGGGGTGGCTGCCCTGTTGGTGTTTTTCCTTGGCTTGGCTGGTCTGTTCAAGGCCTTCTACAAAAAGGTTGATCAAGGCACCGCGTTGATCGTCAACGACATGAGTGCGCAGCCCAAGGTGCACTTCACCGGTGCGTTGATCATTCCGGTGCTGTACCGCGCCGAGCACATGAAGATCAGCCTGATCACCTTGCAGGTTGATCGCCGCGGCAAGGAGGGCCTGATCTGCCGCGACAACATGCGTGCCGACATCACCGTGGCGTTCTACCTGCGCGTCAACGAAACCCAGGCCGACGTGCTGCGCGTGGCCAAGGCCATCGGCGCCGACCGCGCCTCGGACAAGAACGCGGTGGATGACCTGTTCAACGCCAAGTTCTCTGAAGCCTTGAAGACGGTGGGCAAGAAGTTCGACTTCACCCAGCTGTTCGAGAAGCGTCAGGAATTCCGCGATGAGATCATCGCGGTTATCGGCAATGATTTGAACGGTTATGCGCTCGAAGACGTGGCCATCGATTATCTCGAGCAGACCCCGAAGTCGCTGCTGGACCCGAGCAACATCCTTGACGCCGAAGGCATCCGCAAGATCACCGAGCTGACTGCTGCACAGAACGTGATCACCAACGAGCTGGCGCAGAACGAGCGTCTGGCCATCACCAAGAAGAATGTTGAAGCCAAGGAAGCCACGCTGGCACTCGAGCGCCAGCAGGCCGAGGCCGAAGCACGGCAGAAGCGCGAGGTGGATACCATCCGTGCCCGTGAGCAGGCTGAAACCCTGAAGGTGCAGGAAGAGCAGCGCCAGCTATCCGAGAACGCCCGCATCGAAGCGCAGCAGCTGATCGACATCCGTGACCAGAACCGCCTGCGCGAAGTGGAAGTGGCCGAGCAGAACCGCCAGCGCGCCGTCGCCATCGAAGTCGAGCGCGTGGCACGCGCACGCCAGCTGGAGCAGGTCACCACTGATCGTGAGGTGCAGCTGCAGGGTGTGGAGCGTGACAAGGTGGTCGAACAGGGCCTGATGGATGTGGCCAACATCACCCGCGAGCGCATCTCCATCGACAAGACCGTGGCGCAGGAAGAAGAGCGCATCAAGGAAGTGCGGCAGGTGTCCGAGGCAGACCGTCTGAAGCAGGTGGCCATTTTGGAGGCCGAAGCGCAGGCGCAGGAAGCCATGCTCAAGCAGGTCAAGGAAGCCGAGGCCAGCGAAGCCGCTGCCAAGCACCGCGCGGTCGAGATCACCACGCTGGCGCAGGCCGAGTTTGATGCCGCCAGCAAGCAGGCCGAAGCCAAGAAAGCCTTGGCCGAAGGCCTGCGTGCCGAACGCGCTGCGCCGGGCCTGGCCGATGCACAGGTCAAGGAGGCCGGTGCGCTGGCGATCGAGAAGGTCGGTATTGCCGAAGCCCGCGTGGTCGATGCGATGGCCGACGCCAATCTGAAGCAGGGCACCGCCGAGGCCAAGGTGTTGGCCGAGCAGCTGGCTGCGCGTGCGCAGGGCGAGGAGCAGATGGGTCGGGCCAAGGCTGCGGCTACCGAGACCCTGGGCGTGGCCGAAGCCACGGTCATCGAGAAGAAGCTGTTCGCCGAGGCCGACGGCTTGACCCGCAAGTTCCAGGCTATTGATTCGCTCGGCGATACCGCGCGCGGCCACGAAGAGTTCCGCATGACCCTGGAAACCGGTCTGCGTCAGGCCTTGGCGACCATCGATGCGGGCAAGGAAGTGACCAAGGAGAACGCCGAGGTCATCGCCAGCGCGCTGCGTAACGCCAAGATCGACATGGTTGGCGGCGACGGTGGCATGTTCGAGAACCTGATCAAGGCGGTGTCGCTGGGCAAGTCGATTGAAGGCCTGACCGACAAGAGCCCGATCGTGCAGGATCTGATGCAGCGCTTCCTCGGTGTGGACATGTCCGCGCGCGGATTGCCGGCACGCCGTATCGCCGACACACCGTCGGTGGAGTCGGACGCGGGCTGAGTGAAGCCATGCCCTGCGCGGTGTCACCGCGCGGGGCGGTTGCGCGCCGCAGGGTCTGCAGTTTGCGGCACATGAGGATGAGGGCATCGGCGATTCCGTCCTGAGGGCGGCGTCTGCCGATGTCAGAGCAGGGAACTACCGATGGCCGATATAAATCTGGACGCTGCCGCTACGCCGGAAGGCGGCTCCATCGCCGATCAGGCGGTGGCGCAGGGCGGTGCCTATGAGGTGCTGCGCAAGCGCCTGAGTGACCAGGGCGCACGTCTGCGGCAAGTTGTGGATGCGCTTAACCAGCGTCGGTTGCAGGAATTCGGCGACAGCCGGATGGAGGTGATCGGACGGTTCCGCATCCGCAGTGAGAACAACTGCGTGGGTCGCGACGTGGTACAGGTCGGCGATGACCTGTTGTTGTTCGGCTACAACGTTTTCATCGGTTTGAAGACACAGACTCGCATCGAGGACGTGTTCGGGCTGTATCGTTTGGTGGACGGCGCCGAGGGTTATGACGTCACCCCGTTGGACCTGAAGAGCAGCTTCCTGTCACAGGCTGGCTTCGTCCACGATTTTGGCGAGCTCTACGCCTATTACAAAAATGCGCGCCTGCTGCAGTTGATCGTGCGCGACGGCAAGTTGCTGGCGGCGTTCCAGATCGGCGAGCGCAGCACCGACGTGCGCGTGTTCCGTTGGGCAATGGCGTCCAGTGGCGAGCTGACCTATATCGATGCACGCGGTGAGCGCGATATCGCGCTGCCGCCGCCGTTTGATTTCGAGTGGGTCCGTGCCGGTCGCGACATGTTGATCACGGGGCGCTTTCCGCACCTGAATATTCTCGACACCATCTTCGTCGAGACCACCGGCGGCGATCTGACCATCAAGGTCGAGAACAACACCGAGACCGGCCAAGGTGTTTACAGCGAGCCGGTTGAGGACAGTACCCAGTCGGTGGACGATGCCACCATCGATTTCGCCAAGGTTGGCTCGCTGATCCTGCTGAAGATCCAGCCTTACCGCGAGGACACCTGGCGTGGCCTGATCTACAACACGCTGACCGGCAAGGTGGTGCGCAACGACGCCATCGTGCAGGCCTGCGTGCAGTTGCCCGATGATCATGGCGTCATCTTTCCCGGTGGCTATTACCTGCAAAGCGGCGAGCACAAGGCGTTCGACGCCTCGATGCAGGGCATGCGCTACAAGCGTTCGATCCGCTCGCCCAATGGCGAGGACATGCTGTACATCTTCTACGAGCGTGAGGCCGGCAAGTCGGCGTTGTTTGTCTACAACAGCATCCAGCGCGTACTGCAGAATCCCGTGTTCGGCATGGGCTACGCCTTCATGCGTGACGGTCGCATGGTGTTGTTCAACGCAGAGAACGAGGAGCCTACCCGCGTCCATCCGATGCAGGTCTGGCAGACCCCGTTCAGCAGTGATGAGTTCGCCGCGCACACGCCGACCGGCACCAGTTTCATGGCCCGCATCGGTAACCCTGAGCTGGTTCGGGGTATCTCCAATCTGCTGGATCTCGGTCGTGAAATCGACAGTCGCGAGGTCTCACTGCCGCGCTATGAGCTGCTGACCCATAACGCGCGCCGCCTGTTCGATGTGCACCATTGGTTGGACGACGCCAACTGCGACGGCGCTGCTACGCTGCTGCGCGAGATCAGCGCGACCGGCGAGTCGATGCTCGACGAGTACGAAAAGGTCGAGAGCATCCGCAAGCAATCGGCGCAGGCAATGGCCGAGGTCACCGCCGCGCACAAGACGCTGTTGGGGCGCTTGCAGCCGCAGAACTGGACAAAGATCGGCGAGTTCGTCGAATCGCTGGGTGACATCGGCAAGCTGCGCGGTCGCCTGCTGACCGTGCGCGACTTCCGCTATGTGGATGTCGCTGCCATCGACGCGATGAATGTCTCCTTGCAGGAGGCACATGACCGGGTCGGCGCCGCTGCCGGTGAATTCCTGGGTAGTGACAAGGCGCTGCAGCCGTTCGCCGATCGCCTGCAGGAGCTGGATGCCGCCGCGCAGGTGGCGCAGACCGCCAAGCAGTTGTCCGAGCAGATCGCGCAGATGCAGGTGATGTCGGGCGACCTGGACATGCTGTCCGAGTTGATGGCCAGCCTGAAGGTGGACGACGCCGCGCAGCGTACCCGCGTGGTCGAGGCAATTTCCGGCATCTACGCCAAGCTCAACCAGGCGCGTGCGCGCGCCGATCAGCGCCGCCGCTCATTGGGTTCGGCCGAAGCCGTGGCTCAGTTCGGCGCGCAGTTCTCCTTGTTCAGTCAGGCCATCACCAGTGCTTTGGGGCTGGCGACCGATCCGGAGCGTGCCGACGAGCAGTTGTCGCGGTTGATGGTGCAGCTGGAGGAACTGGAGAGCCAGTTCGGCGAGCACGAGCAGTTCCTTGGCGACATCCTCAACAAGCGCGAGGAACTGCTAGATACCTTCGAATCGCACAAGCAGACCTTGCTGGATGCGCGCCAGCGCAAGGCGCAATCGGTATTGGATGCGGCGAATCGTATCCTCGATGGCCTGGCCAAGCGTACCGAACGCTTCACCACCGTTGATGAGCTGAACGCCTTCTTTGCCGGTGACCCGCTGATCCTGAAACTGCGCGAGCTGGCCGAGCGTCTGCGCGACTACAAGGACAGCGTCAAGGCCGATGACGTGGAATCGCGGCTCAAGGGCGTGCGCGATCAGGCGGTGCGGGCGTTGCGTGATCGCAGTGATCTGTTTGAAGGTGGCGGCAACATCATCCGTCTCGGCCGACACCGCTTCAGCGTCAATACCCAACCGCTGGACCTGACCATTCTGCCGCGTGGCGATGGTCTAGCGGTGCACCTGACTGGCACTGATTACTACGAATCCATTGTCGATCCGGAGCTGGAGGAACTGCGCGATTACTGGCCGGTGACCTTGGATTCGGAATCACCTGCGCTCTATCGTGGCGAGTATCTGGCTGGTCTGCTGTTGGATGCTGCCATCAATGGCCGCGATGGCTTGAGTGTCGAGCTGTTGCTGCGGGAGGCCGCACAAGCCGATGCGTTGGCCAAACGCGTCCGCGATTTCGCTGCGCCGCGCTACCGCGAAGGCTACGAGAAAGGCATCCATGATCATGATGCAACGCTGATCCTGCAGGCGGTTTTGCCGCTGTATCAGGCGGCCGGTTCGCTGGTGCACGCAGCTGGCCCGCGCGCACTTGCCTTGCTGTTCTGGGCGCGTGACGGCAAGCGCGAAGAGGTCAGTCAATGGTTGGAACGTGCAGCCGGCGCGTTCGCCATCGCCAAGCTGTTCAATGTGCGAGACGGGCTTGAAGCCTTGCGTGTGGAGATAGCGCTGGCATTGTCTGCCTTCCAGGGCGAGCATTCCTTGCCGTTTGATAGCGGCGTGCCGGCCTTGGCCGCCGAGTACCTGCTGGCCGAACTGAGCAACGGCGAGCCGACATTCTCCTTCAGTGGTTACGCGCGGCAGCTGCTCAGCGGTCTGCGCGAACAGCTGCAGACTGCTGGCCAGGCCGACGCGTTTGATCGCAGCCTGCAACGCCTGAACACGCGGCTGGCCCTGCAATGGGCGCAGGCGCTGCAGTGGCTGCAGGCAATGTGTGGCCAGCCGAAGTTCGCCGCAATGGCCGGCTACGTGCCGGAGGCCGCGGCGATGCTGTTGGGCGAGCGGGCATTGCGCAGCCAGGTGCGTGAGGTGACCTTGATCGCCGATGTTGGCGGTCTGCTCGGTGAACACCAGCGCGTCGCCCAAGGCCATCTGCAATTGGCGGTGGATGATTTCCTGCAGCGCTGGCAGTCGCATCGCCGCCAGTTTCAACCCGGCTTCGAGCGCTACCAAGCCTTGCGTCACCGCATCAGTGCGCGCGAGCGCGACTCCCTGCGCTTGAGCGAGTTCCAGGCGCGGCCGCTGAGCTCATTCGTCCGCAACAAGCTGATCAACGATGTCTACCTGCCCATCATCGGCGACAACCTCGCCAAGCAGATGGGCACGGTGGGCGAGAACAAACGCAGCGACCTGATGGGCCTGCTGATGATGATCAGCCCGCCCGGTTACGGCAAAACCACGCTGATGGAATACGTGGCCAACCGGCTTGGCCTGGTCTTCATGAAGATCAATGGCCCGGCCCTGGGCCACGAAGTGCGCTCGCTGGACCCGGAGCAGGCACCGGATGCCACCTCACGACAGGAGCTGCACAAGCTCAATCTGGCGCTGGAGATGGGCAACAACACCATGCTGTATGTGGACGACATTCAGCACACCCATCCGGAGTTCCTACAGAAGTTCATCTCGCTGTGCGATGGCACGCGCCGTATTGAAGGCGTGTGGAAGGGCCGCACCAAGACCTACGACCTGCGTGGCAAGAAGTTCTGCGTGGTGATGGCCGGCAACCCGTACACCGAGTCCGGCGAAGTGTTCAAGGTGCCGGACATGCTGGCCAACCGTGCCGACATCTACAACCTGGGCGATGTGCTCGGCGGCATGGATGAGGCGTTCAAGCTCAGCTATATCGAAAATAGCCTGACCTCCAGCCAGGTGCTGGCACCGATGGCGACCCGCGACCTGGCCGATCTCTACCTGCTGGTCGACAAGGCAGCGGGCAAGGACGTTTCTACCAATGCACTCAGTCATGCCTATAGCGGCGCGGAGATCAATGAAATCGTCGCTACCCTGCAGCGGCTGATGCAGGTGCGCGAGGTGGTCTATCGGGTCAACCAGCAATACATCGCCAGTGCCGCGCAGGCCGACAAGTACCGCGTCGAGCCGCCGTTCCGCCTGCAAGGCAGCTACCGCAACATGAACAAGCTGTCGGAGAAGATTTCGCCGGTGATGAATGCTGCCGAGCTGCAGCAGCTGGTGACTGATCACTACCTGGGTGAATCGCAGTTGCTGACCAGTGGCTCCGAGGAAAACCTGCTCAAGCTGGGTGAGCTGCGCGAGGTCTTGGATGCGACGCAGTTGGCCCGCTGGGAGCAGATCAAGCGCGACTTCATGCGTGACAAGGCGATGGGCGGCGACGATGCCGATACCGGCGCGCGCATGGTCGCGCAGCTGGCCGATATCGCCAGTGGCCTGCAGGGCCTGCGTGCTGATGATTCCGCGCCGGTCGCACCGGTCGCACCGCAGGTTGAGGCACCCTGGGAGCAGATCGTCGCCTTGTTGCAGGCGGTTGCCGAGCGTCCTGCGGCAGTGGTCGCAGCACCGCAAACAGCAGCGGTACCTGCCGCGCCGGCGCAGGATCTGACGCCGCTGTTGCAGGTGCTGGCGGCCGCCCAGCAGCGTCAGGGCGAGGTTGGCGATGCCTTGGCCGGTCTGGCCGCACAGCTGCAGGAGTGGCTGTCCAAGGACGGCGGCGGCAACAAGCCCGCACCACGCGTGCGGCGTGCGCGTACGCCGGAAGAGAAGGCATTGGATGAAGCGCTGATGCGGCACTTCTACGGCGGCAATGTGGTGGTGCCGGGGCAGCAGGGCAGTCGCGATAATGCAGCGACGGACGATGCCTGAGCCAGTGACGACGTTGTTGCCAGAGCCACCGCGGCCTGCGCTGCAAGCTGATGATGCGCTGACCGTGGCCAGTTACGGCGGGGAATTGCTGACTGCGATCGAGCAACTGTTGGGTACGCCGCAGACCGGTATTGCCGCAGCACGGCTGGTTGCGGAAATGGACAACATCCGTCAAGCGATGTCGGCAGCCGATGGTCGCCAGATCCGTCGTTCGGCGGGCTTGCTTGGCCGCTTGTTGGGGCATGATGTCGAGGCGCAGGCGCGCGCCGAACAACTGGCGACCCAACTGGATGTCTGTCTGCTACGCGCAGATGCCTGCGCACAGGCGTTGCAGCAGGAGCTGGGCCAGCATCTGCTGCAGGTTGCGCGCGTGCAGATGGCGGTTGCTGCCATCGATGATTGGGCCGCAGCCGGCGAGGCGGTCCCGCTGCCTGTCGAGGTAGTGGCGCAGGCTGCGCTGCAACGGCGACTGCAACATCTGCGTGGACTCGCCCGCCTGCGGCAGACCGAGGCCGAACAGCTGCGCCTGCTGCATGCCCAGGGTGTGGAGCTGATCGAGCGCTACCAGCGCATCCGCGACGTGTTGTTGCCGCTTTGGCGCCAGCAAAGCCTGGCTGCACGTGCCGCCGACAAGCAGGTGCAACTGGAACAGGCTGCCCAGGCACAGACACGGATTCTCGACGAGGTGAGGGCCATGCAGGCTAGACTGCGCTGAGAACCACCCTGCACATGATTGCTCGCGCGCCGCGGCGCGCCACTTGCTCAAGGAGAACTGCTGATGACCCAGGATTCGTTGCCGCTGCCGGCCGGCCCCTCTGCTGATGTGGACGGCACCATGCTGGTCGCCTTGGGCTTGAGCGAAGCGGACCGTCCACAGATCGCGCAGATCGTGCGCACGCTGGATGACATCAGTCCGGGCAACCTGCATGTGTTCGGTCGCGAGGCGGCTGGCAAGAGTGCCGCGTTCTCCAGCCAGCTGCTGGACCATGTGCGCAATCGCGACCTGGATGCCTCGGGTGAAAAGCTGGGTGAAGTGGTGCGTATTGCCCGCTCGCTGAAGCTCGATGGTTTGAACGAGCGTTCCAAAGTGCCGGTGATCGGTGGCCTGATCGACCGCATGCGCGCCTCCAAGGGCGAGCTGGTGCAGAAGTTCAGCGATACCAACCAGCAGATCGAACAGCTGCTGCGTGATGTCGGCACGCAACAGGCGCAGATGGGCCAGCGCGTCGGTGAGTTTGATCGTATGCACGCCATCGTTCGCGACGAGCGCCAGAGTCTTGGCCTGCACATCGCCGCCGGCAAGCAGCGCTTGGCTGAGCTCAACAACGAGTTGCATGCACTGGTTGGTCTGGAAGATCCGCAGTCGCGTATCCGTCGTGGCGAGATCGACAACGCGATCCGTCTGCTCGACAAGCGTGTCGGTGATTTGACAGCGATGCAGCATGCGGCCGACCAGTCGTTGCCGATGATCCGCTTGATCCAGGCCAATGCGATCCAGCTGATCGAAAAATTCAACGCCGTACGCGACATCACCATTCCGTCGTGGAAGCGCCAGTTCGCCATCCAGCTGTCGCTGGGCGAGCAGAAGAACGCGGTGGATCTGTCCAATGCCATCGACGATGCGACCAATGAGCTGATGCGCCGCAATGCCGATCTGATGCGGCAGACCTCGGTGGAAACGGCCAAGGCCAACCAGCGTGCGGTGATCGATGTGGCGACCCTGCGGCACGTGCATGAGCAGCTGATCGCCACGGTGGAAGAGGTGCGCAGCATCCACCGCGAAGGCATGCAGCAGCGTCAGCAGGCGGAAGTCGAGTTGGCGCGCCTGCGCGAAGATGTGCAGCAACGGCTGGCGCAGCCGACGCAAAGCAGCGGAGTGTAGGAACGGCACGGTTGGCAGTTGTGGGAGCGGCGTGAGCCGCGAAACCACAGCTGCATCAGATGCCAGCGCCGTTGCTCCCTCCCTTTTGCGTAGCAAAGGGGAGGGTTGGGGAGGGGTTGGCTCTTCGGCCTTTCAAGCATTGCCAGCTTCGCGGCTTACACCGCTCCTACAAAAGCCTACAAAAGCTGTTTGCGCAGCCATTCCGCCAATGCAGCCACACGCGGGTCCTGCTGGTCGCCGGCAGTGCACAACGCCCAGCAGCCTTCAGTATCGACAAACCCCCACGGCGCGATCAGCCGGCCGTTGACCAGGTCGTCAGCGACCAGTGGTTCCGGTGCAATCGCGATGCCGAGCCCGGCAACCGCAGCTTCCAGCATGTAATACAGATGCTCCAAGCCGGTGCCATACGTCAGCTCGGCTGCATCGATGCCATTGCGTGCGGCCCAGGTCGGCCACGCCTGCGGGCGTGAGCGCGTATGCAGCAGCGCATGACCACGCACGGCATCAATCGGCTGCCGGGCCAGTACATGCGCACCATGCATCGAAGGGCTGAACACCGGGCCGATCCGCTCGGGCGCCAGCGTGTGTACCTGCCAGCCGTTCGGCCACGGGGCCTGGCCGAGCATCAGTGCCGCATCCAAGCCGTCCAAACGCGGCGCGAAATCGCCATCCTGTGCCGCCAGATGCAGGGTCAGGCCGGGCAGGTCACGCTGCAGGTCCTGCAGGCGCGGGATCATCCAGCGGGCAAGCAGGCTGCCAGGACAGCCGAGTACGAAGGCGTCATTGCGCTGCGGTCGGCGTAGCGAGGAAATGCAGTCGCGCAGCTGCGAGAACGCGCCGGTAGTCGCTTCCAGCAGCCGATGGCCGGCCGCGTTGGGGCGGATGCCACGACCATCGCGTTCAAACAGGACCAACCCCAGTTCTTCTTCCAGCGCCCGCAGTTGCCGGCTCACCGCGCCATGGGTGACATGCAGCTCGGCTGCGGCCTGGCTGACACTGCGCAGGCGTGCCGCAGCCTCGAAGGCGCGCAAAGCGTTGAGCGAAGGCAGGGATTGACTGGTCTTCATGTGAGTTTTTCTAACATGTGATCGCCAAATTATCCATTTTTATGTCCTCAGCCCTGCGTTAGAGTGCTTGCCTGTTCCTTGTAGCCGTGACGTCATGACTGATCCGTCGATCTCCGATTTCCACGCCTTCCCTGATGCGCGCGGGCATTTTGGCCGCTTTGGTGGCAGCTTCGTCGCCGAAACCTTGGTTGGGCCGTTGCAGGAACTGGCAGCCGCCTACGATCAGGCGCGGGTCGATCCTTCCTTCATTGCCGCCTATGACAAGGACCTGAAGCACTACGTAGGCCGGCCCAGCCCGATCTACCACGCCGAACGCCTGAGCAAGGACGTGGGCGGCGCGCAGATCCTGCTCAAGCGCGAGGACCTGAACCATACCGGTGCGCACAAGGTGAACAACACCATCGGCCAGGCTTTGCTGGCCGCGCGCATGGGCAAGACCCGCATCATCGCCGAGACCGGTGCCGGCCAGCACGGCGTGGCCTCGGCCACGGTTGCCGCGCGGTTGGGCATCGAATGCGTGGTTTACATGGGCGCTACCGATATCGAGCGGCAGAAGATCAACGTCTATCGGATGAAGCTGCTCGGTGCCACCGTGGTGCCGGTCAGCAGCGGCTCGGCCACGCTCAAGGACGCACTCAACGAAGCGATGCGCGACTGGGTCACCAATGTGCGCGACACCTTCTACATCATCGGCACTGTCGCCGGCCCGGATCCGTACCCGCGCATGGTGCGTGACTTCAACGCCATCGTTGGCCGCGAGGCACGCGCGCAGATGCTGGAGGACTACGGTCGTCTGCCCGATGCGATCACCGCTTGCGTCGGTGGCGGCTCCAATGCGATCGGGCTGTTCCACGCCTTCCTCAATGACCGCGAGGTCAAGATCTACGGTGCCGAAGCCGCTGGTGATGGCATCCATACCGGTCGCCATGCCGCCTCGATCTCGGCTGGTCGCCCCGGCGTGCTGCACGGCAACCGCACCTATGTGCTGTGCGATGACGATGGCCAGATCACCGAAACCCATTCGATCTCCGCCGGTCTGGATTATCCCGGCGTTGGTCCCGAACATTCCTTCCTCTCCGATACCGGTCGCGCCCAGTACGTGGGCATCACCGATGAAGAAGCGCTGGCTGCCTTCCATCGCCTGACTCGCATCGAAGGCATTCTGCCGGCGCTGGAGTCCAGCCATGCGGTCGCCCATGCGATCAAGCTTGCGCGCGAGTTGCCCAAGGATGCGCTGGTGCTGTGCAATCTGTCCGGTCGTGGTGACAAGGATGTGCACACCATCGCTGCCCGCGAAGGGCTGGTGCTGTGATGGCAGGCTTGCCGCAGCTGCGCTCGCTGCGTACCCCGTTGTTGCTGGGCTTGGTTGCGGCCTTGGCTGCATGCGCACCGTCCGCCCCTGCGCCGGAGCCGATCGCTGCACCTGTAGCGCCCCCGGCCGCGCAAGCTGCGCCCGCCGCCGCAACGCTGGCGCCGGCAGTGAAGCCTGCGGTCAACACATCGGCCGAGTTGGGTCAGCTGGGTGAGCTGCGCATCGGCGCGCCGTTCGGCAAGGCGCCGGGCGACAAGGCGTTTGTCTCGGCCGGCATGCGCGAGGCGATGGAGGGCGACTGCGAGTATTACGACAAGGGCAGCCTGCCTGAAGGCATGTCGATGATGGTGATTGCTGACCGTATTGCTCGCTTCGAGGTGGATGTTGCCGGTGATCCGGGTCAGCGCGTCACCGCAGCGCCAGCCGGTGCGGCGGCATTGCCGTTCGGCTTGTGGGTGGGCATGACCGTCACCGAGGCCAAGCAACGGCTGCCGGCGGGTGTGGTCACCAGTCCACATGCCTATAACTCGCCGAACGGCGACTACCTGACCTGGACCGACAAGGCTGCCAACTTGGCCCTGCGCCTGGAAACACTCGATGGCCTGATCACCTCCATTTATTGGGGCCAGCCCGATGCGGTCGAACTGATTGAAGGATGTGCCTGAGATGGCTGTTACCCGAATTGACGAATGCTTCGCCCGCCTGCGTGCCTCCGGCCGCAAGGCGCTGATTCCCTTCATCACCGCCGGCGATCCCTCGTTGGAGGCGACCGTGCCGGTGATGCATGCGCTGGTTGAAGCCGGTGCTGACGTAATCGAGCTCGGTGTGCCGTTCTCCGACCCGATGGCCGATGGCCCGACCATCCAGCGCAGTTCGGAGCGTGCTTTGGCACGCGGGGCAGGGCGGCAATACGTTCTGGATACCGTGGCGCGCTTCCGCCAGACCGACACGACCACCCCGGTAGTGTTGATGGGTTATCTGAACCCGGTCGAGATCCGCGGTTATGCGCGCTATGCCGAAGAGGCGGTGGCAGCAGGCGTGGACGGCATTCTGCTGGTCGATCTGCCGCCGGAAGAGGCTGATGAGCCGCGTGCGGCGTTTGCCGAAGTTGGGCTGGCCTTGATCCTGCTGGCCTCGCCGACCAGCAGCGATGCGCGCCTGGACAGCTTGTGCCAAGCCGCACAAGGCTATCTGTATTACGTCAGCTTTGCCGGTGTTACCGGTGCTTCCGAGCGCCTGGACAGTTCCGCGGCCGGTGAGCGCCTGCGCCTGCTGCGCAGCCGTTCCAGCGCGCCGGTAGTTGCGGGCTTCGGCATCAAGGATGCGGCCAGCGCGGCGGCGATGGTGGTGGATGCCGATGGCGTGGTGGTCGGTAGTGCACTGGTCTCGGCGATGGCTGAGACGGCGGATCCGGTGGCCGCGGCTGCAGCATTCCTCAAGCCACTGCGCGAAGCCCTGGATCGCTGAATGGCGTGAACGGTAGTGGGGGGGGGGGGGCGGGCGGGGGGGGGGCGGGGGGGGCGGCGGGGGCGGTGGGGGGGGGGGGGGGGGGGGGGGGGGGGGGGGGGGGCGGGGGGCGGGCGCGGGGGGGCTGGGCGGGGGCGGGGGGCGGGGGGGCCGCGGCGGCGGGGGGGGGGGGGCGCCA